>CALJWY010000118.1 GCA_937974465.1 uncultured Lysobacterales bacterium
GGGATGTACGCCAAGGCACGCCGGGGTGAAATCCCCAACGTCACAGGTGTCAGTTCTGCCTACGAACCACCGGAGCGGGCGGATATCCACCTGCAAGCGGGTGAGCGTTCCGCGGAAGAACTGGCCGACGAGGTTCTGCAGCAACTAAATCTCGAATAACCCCGGATAACACACCCCCGGCAACGTCTGGAGACCGGCGTTGCCGCCGGCTTTTTTCAAGCCGATTAGCTCACTTTTTCTGTCCGGTCACTTTTACCAAGATAAATGATTAGCCGCGAGGGGACACAAGCCAGGTGATCAGATGGGTAGTTCGGTTGTATGCTTGACTTCCGTCAGCGCGATACTGGAAGTGACTTCCTGAACATCCGGCAGCTGCGACAAGCGCTCAAAAAAGAACCGCTCGTAGGCTTCCAGGTCGGGCGTGACAATCCTCAGCAGGAAATCGACGTGCCCAAGCAGCAGGTGACATTCCATCACCTCCGGGAAGCGACGAATGGTTTCACCAAACTCAGCCACCTTGCTGCGGCCATGAGCAGTCAATTTGACATGTGCAAATACCATCGTATCGAAACCCAGCTTCCTGCGGTCAAACACCATGCCCTGCTCCTTCATCAACCCGGAATCCTTGAGTCTTTGTATGCGGCGCCAGCAGGGCGACTGCGATAACCCTACCTTTTCACCAATGGTCGCTGCTGACAGGCTTGCATCTGTCTGCAGCAGACGCAGGATTTTCCGATCCAGATCGTCAATCTTTATTCTTTGCATGAATTACCCTTTTTTATACATTAATTTAGATATTATATGCTCATTTAGTTCGTTTGCCAGTATTTTTGGCAAAACAAATTCCACGTTATGGGCGTATCATTTAACCATCCGCGTATTCGTTTCAGTTACTGTATAAGTGAGAATTACGATGACTTTTTTTGATAATACTGCCATGCAGAATCACGAATCTATTCACAAGTTCCACGATCCAAGAACCGGTCTCAGAGCCATCATCGCCATCCACTCCACCGCACTTGGCCCAGCGGCCGGCGGCTGCCGAAGGTGGATATATGAGGATGAGGCAGCTGCCACCAGGGATGCTCTGAGGCTTTCCAGGGGCATGACCTTTAAAAATGCCATGGCGGGCCTGCCGTTGGGCGGTGGCAAGGCTGTCATCATGGCCGACTCAAATGAAGCGATTACCGAAGAGGGTCTGCTGGCATTTGGACGCTTCGTCGAATCCCTTGGCGGACGCTATATCACCGCTGAAGATGTAGGCATGTCAGTTGGCAGTATGCATGTATTAAAAAAGGTCACCGACTACGTTGCAGGTCTTTCCCCGGAGGAAGGGTCAGCGGGTGGAGATCCGTCCCCATGGACGGCAGATGGCGTATTCCTGGGAATCAAGGCAGCCGTCAAACATCGCCTGGGTGTCGAATCTCTGGCCGACATGCGAGTCGCCGTCCAGGGTGTGGGAAAGGTCGGCTATGACCTGTGTCGCCAATTACATGAAGCGGGTGCCGGACTGGTGATCAGCGACGTCAACCGGCAGAACCTGGAGCGTGCACAGGCAGATTTTGGCGCCGAGGCTGTCCCCGTCGAGCAAATTCTCTCCGCGGATGTGGACATCGTTTCACCTTGTGCAATGGGTGCTATTCTTAATGCACAGAGCATTCCGAATATTCGCGCAAGCATCATCGCCGGCGCTGCCAATAACCAATTGGCGACCGAGGCTGATGGACAACGTGTTTTTGACCGCAATATCCTGTATGCACCAGACTATGTCATCAATTCCGGCGGCATCACCAGTGTTTCGCTGGAATACGAAGGTGGCAAAACCGAGGCTGATGTGCGTGCACATATTGCGCTTGTGCCGGGACGCCTGACCGATATTTATGTCGCCTCTGATGACAAACAGTTGCCGACAAATGTGATCGCCGATGCGATGGCAGAACAAATCGTTGCAGACGCAACCCTTTAAGCTATCCTTTAATAGACAAACAACGGAATCAATTTATGACACCAAAATCCCGCCTGCATATTCCCAAACCCTCAGCCCGCCCTGGGGATGAGCCCGACTTTAGCTACCTGTCATTGTCGGAGGCGGGAGCCGTTGCAAGACCTGATTCCAACACCGCTGCAAGGAAGATCGAGAACCTGGCCCATGAACTGGTAAGGGTTCTGGATGACGACGGACAGGCCTGCGGTGAATGGGCGCCTGAGCTTTCCCCGGAGCAGTTACTGGAAGCTCTTCGCCTGATGCTTTTAACCCGGCAACTCGATGACCGTATGCACCGTATGCAGCGGCAGGGAAAGATATCGTTCTATATGCAATCATTGGGTGAGGAGGCTATTTCCATCGGCCAGGGCATGGCGCTCAGGAAGGGGGACATGATGTTTCCCTCCTACCGAAACCAGGGGCTTTTTATTCAGCGCGGTACCAGCATTGTAGACCTGATGTGCCAATGCCTTTCCAACACGAGGGACATGTGCAAGGGCCGCCAGATGCCCATCATGTATCACAACAAAGAGGCCAACCTGTTCTCTGTATCCGGCAACCTGGCGACGCAATACCCGCATGCGGTCGGTTGGGCCATGGCCTCTGCCATCAAGGGCGAAGACAATATTTCGGCCGCCTGGGTCGGTGATGGTTCCACCGCCGAGGCAGACTTTCACTATGCGTTGACATTTGCAGCTGTCTACCAGGCACCGGTGATCCTCAACGTGATAAACAACCAGTGGGCCATTTCTACTTTCCAGGGTTTTGCAGGTGGTCAGCGCCGCCCCTTTGCAGCCCGTGGCCAGGGTCTTGGCATACCGGGTGTCCGGGTGGATGGCAATGATACGCTTGCCGTCTACGCTGTGACTCAATGGGCAGCCCGCAGGGCGCGCCAGGGTGGCGGCCCTACCCTGATCGAGCATGTCACCTATCGTGGCGGACCACACTCCACCAGTGACGACCCAAGCCGTTACCGGCCAAAAGATGAATGGGATGCCTTTCCTCTTGGTGACCCGCTAGCGCGCCTGAAACAGCACCTGGTCGTTACCGGACACTGGTCTGACGAGCAGCACGAAGCGCTCAAGAGTGAGCTGAAAGATACCGTGACCGCGGCCTGGAAGGAGGCCATCAGCTTTGGCACCATGAGTGACGGGCCAAAACTGGATGTCCGCAGCATGTTTGAGGATGTTTACAAAGAGGTTCCCGAACGCCTGAAACGTCAGCGACGGCAATTAATGGCGCTGAAGGGGATGTCATCATGAGCCAGATGAATATGATCCAGGCGATCAATTCAGCCATGGATGTGATGCTTGATAAAGACCCCACGGTGATCGCAATCGGCCAGGATATTGGTTACTTCGGCGGCGTGTTCCGCTGTACCGACGGTCTGCAGGCCAAGTATGGTGAACACCGCGTGATTGATGCGCCGATCGCCGAGGGTGGTATCGTCGGTTCGGCCATCGGTATCGGTGTGAATGGTCTGCGACCGGTCGCAGAAATCCAGTTTGCCGACTACGTCTATCCGGGCATGGATCAGATCATCAGTGAACTTGCGCGCCTGCGGTACCGCAGTGGTGGTGAGTTTTTCTCACCGGTGACCATACGCATGCCCTGTGGTGGTGGCATTCGCGGCGGCCAGACTCACTCGCAAAGCCCGGAGGCGCTGTTCACACACCTTTCCGGCATCAATACGGTTATGCCATCTAACCCCTATGATGCCAAGGGCTTGCTGATCAGCGCGATTGAATCCGATGACCCGGTAATATTCTTCGAGCCCAAGCGCATTTATAACGGCCCGTTTGATGGTGACCCGGACAAACCGGCGGCACCCTGGTCCACGCATGCTGGTGGTGAGGTTCCGGAAGGTTATTACTCCATTCCGCTGGGCAAGGCCGCAGTGGTCGAGGAAGGCAGCGATCTGACCATCATTACCTACGGAACGATGGTGCATGTGGCCCAGGCGGCTGTGCGAAATGCAGGTGTCAGTGCAGATGTTATCGATATTCGCACACTGGTACCGCTGGATATCGAAACACTCAAGCGGTCGGTTGAAAAAACCGGACGCTGCCTGATTGCTCACGAGGCATCGAAATTCTCAGGCTTCGGTGCCGAGCTTACGGCTACAGTGCAGGAGGAATGCTTCTGGCACCTACAAGCCCCGATTGAACGCGTGGCAGGATGGGAGACCCCCTACCCGCACGCCTTTGAGTGGGATTATTTCCCGGGCCAGGATCGTGTATTGGCCGGTATACGAAACGTCATGGAGGCGGAATGAGCGAATATATTTTCAAGTTACCCGACCTCGGTGAGGGCCTGGTAGAAGCAGAGATTGCCGAATGGATGGTCAAGGTCGGCGACGTGGTCAATGAAGAAGACCCGATCGGCGCCATGTTGACCGACAAGGCGGCTGTTGAGCTCACAGCGCCGGTATCAGGTCGCGTGCTCAGCCTGGCAGGTGAACTCGGTGACATGGTCGCCGTCGGTGCCCCGTTGATCGTTTTTGCAACCGAGGGTGAGCAAGCAGATGAAACCGCTCAGGCCTCAGCAGAACCGGCCACCGAAACCCCAGCAATTCCAGAGGCGAAAAACCTTAAGGACGAACAACCGGCAGAACAAGCCAGGCCCGGCAAGGTCCTGACCTCGCCGTCGATTCGCCAGGCTGCACGTGAGGCCGGAATTGACCTGTCCCTGGTCAGTGGCAGTGGCCCGCGCGGTCGTATAGTAAAGTCGGACCTGGAGTCATTCATGGCAGGTCAAGGTGATGCGACTGCAAAGCAGGCGTCACCGTCAGATCACATCACCGAAATCAAGGTCGTAGGCTTGCGCCGGAAGATTGCCGAACGCATGACCGAGGCAAACCGGGAAATCCCGCATTTTGCCTATGTTGAAGAAATTGACATCACGGCACTGGAATCTTTGCGCCAGCACCTGAATGGCCAAAAGGCACCAAGCGAAGACAAATTGACCCTGTTGCCATTTATCGGGCTTGCCCTTGCACGCGTCCTGAAGCAGTTCCCCCAGTGCAATGCACTCTATGATCGCGATAAGAACACCATCAGCCAGTACACGGCAGTTCACCTTGGTGTTGCCACGCAGACGCCGAACGGGCTAAAGGTGCCGGTTGTGAGACACAGTGAGTCATGCTCCTTGAATGATCTGGCCAGTGAAATCCGCCGTGTTTCCACCGCGGCCAGGGAAAATACCGCAAAGCGCGAGGAGTTGATGGGCTCGACGATCACCATCACCAGTCTTGGAAAACAGGGTGGCATTGCCAGCACGCCCGTCATCAACATGCCGGAAGTGGCAATCATCGGTGTCAACAAGGCAGTGCAAAGGCCCGTCGTAGTCGATGGACGGGTCGAAGTTCGGCTTATGATGAACCTGTCATCCTCGTTCGATCATCGCTTTGTAGACGGCTACGATGGGGCCATGATGATACAGGCCCTGAAGGGCATGCTCGAGCAACCGGCAACCATTTTTATTAGCGGGTAAAACGCTTAAAAAGCGGTTAGAATCAGGCGCTCAAGTTGAGGAGCGAAACGGCGTGACATCAATCACCAAGGTGCAACTCAATGCGCCCTACCTGATCCTGATCGGTAACCTTAAAGATAGCACTTATGCCAAGACCGGATCGGGGATTGTCCAATGGCGACCCGAACTGGTCGCCGGACAGTTGCGTTTCGACGATTGTGAGGTTGACCTGGGTGTTCCCGACATGACCATCGCCGAGGCGGTTAATGCGGGAGCAAGGAGCCTGGTGATCGGTGTTGCCCCTGTAGGTGGCGTAGTGCCTGACAGTTGGTGGGCATCCATTGAAGAAGCCGCCCGGGCCGGTCTTGATATTGTTTGTGGCCTGCACTTTAAACTTAAAGATTTTCCTGCCGTCACCAAGGCTGCCCAAGCGTCGGGCGCCCGACTTATCGATGTCCGCACGCCACCCGCAAACCTGCCGGTTGGTAATGGCAAAAAGCGCTCCGGAAAACGGGTCCTGATGGTTGGCACCGACTGTGTTGCCGGTAAAAAATACTCTGCCCTGGCGCTGACCCAATGCATGCAGGATGCCGGCATGAGGGCAAGCTTTCGCGCCACCGGCCAAACCGGCATCATGCTGGCGGGTGAAGGCATACCGATCGACGCGGTGGTGGCAGATTTTGTCTCCGGCGCTGCCGAAGTCATCAGCCCCGACAATGAAACCAATCACTGGGATGTAATCGAGGGCCAGGGTGCCCTGTCTCACCCCGGCTATGCTGGCGTCAGTCTTGGGCTTTTGCATGGCTCTCAGCCCGATGCGATCGTGTTGTGCCATGACGCCAGCCGCAAGGTTATTTCGGGCTGGGAGCATTACGAACTGCTCACGGTCCAGGACACTATCGAGCAAAACCTGATGATGGGGCGGCGTACCAACCCGGGCATTCGTTGTGTGGGTATCAGCGTCAACACATCTCAACTGCCGGCCAATGAACGCAAAAACTACCTGGACAGCCTGGGCCAAAAGACAGGCCTGCCCTGTGTCGACCCACTCATCGATGGCTGCAGTCAAATCGTCGACCAAATCCAACAACAGTTTCCTGAATATTAACCCCGAGGTATTAACATGGACTTCAGCATCCACATCACCGACTGGGAATTGACCCAACCCTTCCGCATCTCCAATTTCGAGTGGATCAATTCACGCTGCCTGGTTGTACAGTTGGGTGAAGACGGTTTTGTCGGCCGCGGGGAGGCCCAGGGTGTTTTTTATCTCGACGAGACGGCGGAGAGTATCTTCAAGCAGGCCGAACAGGTGGCCGGCGCCATCCGCAAGGGAATTTCACGTGCAGACCTGCAGAGCCTGCTGCCTGCAGGTGGCGCACGTAACGCGATTGACTGTGCCATGTGGGACCTTGAGTGTAAAAAGGCAGGCAAGACCATCTGGCAACTCACGGGCATCGATCCAAAGCCAGTAACCACTGTATTTACCATTGGGCTGGAAGATACGCCGGAGGCCATGGCTGCCAAGGCGGCAGCAGCTTCGGATGCGCCGATCCTTAAAATCAAACTTGGCAATGACCTGCCTTATGAGAGGCTCGCGGCCATCCGCGCTGCCCGGCCCGATGCAAAACTGGTAGTGGATGCCAACCAAAGTTGGAGTTTTGACCTGCTGCAGGAGGTCATCCCCAAATGTGTGGATTTGAACCTGGAGATGATCGAGCAGCCACTTGCGCGCGGCAATGACCAGCAACTCGAAGGTTTTGAGTCCCCAATCATACTGGCCGCAGATGAATCCTGTTTGCACACCGGCGAACTGGAAGCCGCGGCGAACCGCTATAACATGGTGAATATAAAGCTCGACAAGACAGGCGGTCTGACCGAGGCACTCAATCTTGCCAGGGCTGCAAAAGAAAAGGACTGCAAGCTGATGGTTGGAAATATGGTCGGAACATCACTCAGCATGGCGCCCTCGTTCGTCATTGCCCAATTATGTGACTTTGTCGATATCGACGGGCCATTGCTTTTGAAGTATGACGTTCCGTACGGACTTGACTACAACAACGGGCGCGTCACCGGGTTCAATCCGGCGCTCTGGGGTTAGTATTTTTCGAATTATCCGGAAGCGCTATAAATTCCCCTTCCCACGCTGAATTTCTGCGGATGTTTGGCGTGTGAAGCGTTACAATATTCTCAGTATGGGTGTTCAAGTTTCGGGCAGAAAAGGTATTGCTTGTCCGGCATGTTTTTTGAACTTCCATAGCAGGACTTTTTTTAAAAACCCAGACGGGTGAAAACAGAGATCAATAACAATGTTTGAACATGTTAAGGCCATACCACCTGATCCGATTCTCGGCTTGATCGCCGCCCATGCGGCCGATTCCAATCCAAAAAAAATCGACCTCGGCATAGGCGTCTACCGCGATGAGCAGGGCAACACACCCATGCTGGATTGCGTGGTCAAAGCTGAAAAGATATTGCTCGAGACACAGACTACCAAGACCTATCTTGGACCACCCGGTGTGGTCGGCTTCAACCAGGCTATCTCGGCGCTGATCCTGGGCGCGGACAACAGTGCGCTTCGCGAGGGCCGTGTACGGACAGTTCAGACACCCGGCGGTACCGGTGCCCTGAGGGTCGGCGCAGACCTGATTCATACCGTCAGCCCCGAGACGGAAGTATGGGCCAGTGATCCCACCTGGGCCAACCACCTGGCCCTGTTTCCCGGTGCCGGCGTGACCTTGCACAGCTACCCTTATTACGATGCCGAAACCAGCAGCCTGAGATTTGAAGCAATGATCGAAGCGCTGCAGCAACGCGGACCGGGTGACATCGTGCTGTTTCACGCCTGTTGCCACAACCCCAGTGGCATCAGCCCCGACCCTGAACAATGGCAGGTCATCGCAGACACAGCCTCTGCGCGCGGATTCACACCGATGGTGGACATAGCCTACATGGGCCTGGAGCGCGGCGTAGAGGAAGACTGCCTGGCGATACGTTTATTCTCCGAACAATGCCCCGAACTGATCTTTGCCAGCTCGTGTTCCAAGAATTTTGCCATGTACCGTGAGCGTGCTGGCGCCATTACAGTGGTTGCAGAAGACAGCCAGAAGGCGGCCGCCCTTGAAAGCATCATTCACAACATCACGCGCAAAAATTACTCCATGCCCCCGGCACATGGCCCGGCAGTGGTTGACATCATCCTGCATGACGATGCACTCAAGGCGCAGTGGCTGGCCGAGTTGAAAGTCATGAGAAACCGTATCAATGGACTGCGTAAAACCCTGTCTGAAAAGATCGCCGCCAGCGGCATCCAGAGGGATTTCTCCTTCATCGCGCGACAGTCGGGCATGTTCTCATTTATGGGTCTCAGCGTGGAACAGGTCCACCGCCTCCGCGATGAATTTGCAATTTACACGGTTAACTCCGCACGTGTGAACGTGGCCTCGTTTAATGAAAGCAACATGGATTATTTTATCGAGGCACTGGCCGCAGTTTTAGACGAATAAACCAGGAAACGGGGAATTTTACCCCGTTTAATCCAGTTGTTCAGACCGGTTTTGGGCTGGTTTTTTAGCCCAACCGTTCAGGCCATTCGTTTAAACACGAGGCAGGAGTTGGTACCGCCAAAGCCAAAATTATTACTCATCACCGTGGTCAGGTCGGGACTCTCCTTCGTCTCCCGTAAAACCGGAAAGTCTGCAGCCTGCGGATCAAGCTCATCAATATTCGCCGAACCTGCGACAAAACCATTTTCCAGCATCAGCAGGCAATGAATGGCTTCCTGGACACCTGCAGCGCCAAGCGAGTGCCCACACAACGATTTGCTTGAGCTGAATGGCGGCACCGAATCCCCAAATACCGCGCGCATGGCTTTGAGCTCGGCAATGTCACCAACCGGCGTACTTGTGCCGTGGGTATTGATGTAATCAATCGGTGCGTCGACGGTCTCGATTGCCTGTTGCATGCATCGAATCGCACCTTCACCGGAAGGCGCCACCATGTTGTCACCATCGGAAGTCGCGCCATACCCGACAACCTCTGCATAAATTTTTGCGCCTCGGGCCCTGGCGTGCTCAAGCTCTTCAAGCACCAGCATGCCACCGCCGGCAGCGATGACGAAGCCATCACGCGCGGCATCATAAGCACGTGAGGCAACCCCGGGGTTATCGTTGTATTTGGATGACAATGCGCCCATGGCGTCGAACATCATCGCCAGTGACCAGTGCTCTTCCTCACCACCACCGGCAAAGATCACGTCCTGCTTGCCCCATTGAATCTGTTCCATGGCAGCACCGATACAATGCGTACTGGTCGCGCAGGCTGATGTGATGGAATAATTCAGACCCTTGATACCAAAATGTGTCGACAGGCAAGCCGAAACCGTGCTGCTCATGGTGCGTGGCACCAGGTAAGGACCAACGCGGCGCACTCCTTTTGCCCTTAGCTTATCAGCGCCCTCCACGATGTTGGCACTGGATGCACCACCCGAACCGGCGATCAGGCCTGTGCGTGGATTTGAGACCTGTTCAGCATCAAGGCCTGCGTCATCAATGGCTTTTTGCAATGAAATATAGGCAAACGAGGCCGCATCCCCCATAAAGCGGAGGTGCTTGCGGTCAATGTGTTCACCCAGGTCAATTTCGATGGAACCCGAAACATGGCTACGCAAGCCCATCTCTTTGAAGGTTTCATTGAAACTGATACCGGATTTACCTTCACGTAGGGACTTGATCACGGTTTCCTTGTCATGACCCAAGCAGGAAACCAGGCCCATTCCCGTTACAACAACACGTCGCATGTAATTCTTCCTAAAAGCTGTCTGTGGAGAGGAACAAGCCAACGCGCAAATCGTCAGCCGTGTATATGGTTCGCCCGTCAACCTCTACAGTACCATCGGCAATGGCCATGCTCAGTTTGCGTGCGATGACTCTTTTCATATTTAAAGTATAGGTAACTTTTTTGGCGGTCGGCAGTACCTGGCCGGTAAATTTAACCTGGCCGGAGCCCAGCGCCCTGCCCTTACCCTTGCAGCCGATCCAGGACAGGAAAAAACCACTCAACTGCCACAGGGCGTCGAGGCCCAGGCAACCGGGCATGACCGGGTCGTCGATAAAATGGCAGGCAAAAAACCACAAATCCGGGTGGATATCCAACTCTGCCTTGATATAGCCCTTGCCATGGGAACCACCATCATCGTTTATTTCCACGATGCGGTCGAACATCAACATATTGCCGGTGGGTAACTTGCCGGTTTCAGGTCCAAATAAGCCGCCTGTTCCACAAAGCTCCAGGTCGCTTCGAGAGTAAGAACTTTGTCTGTCTTCAGGTTTATTCATCTTTTTATTTTTGTCAGGCTCTGAGGAAAACATGAATTTTAATGGCTAACTGGTCAATATAGCCAGCGCGCGACCGAAAATCAGGCAGATTGATAGCCATAAACCGACTTGGTCTCGAGAAATTCTTCAAACCCATGAAGCCCCCATTCCCGCCCATTACCGGAATGTTTATAACCGCCAAACGGGGCGAAATCATCCAGCGAGGCGTAGTTAATGTGCACCATTCCGGTGTGCAGGCGCGCGGCAACCGAGCGCGCCCGCTGCAGGTCTGACGAGTTCACATAGCCTGACAGGCCGTAGGGGCTGTCGTTGGCAATCCGGATCGCGTCGTCCTCATCCTGGTAGGGAAGTATCGACAGCACCGGGCCGAATATCTCCTCGCGCGCGATGACCATGTCATTGTCCACCTTCGAGAAAACCGTCGGTTTCACATAGAAACCGGTATCAAGGCCATCGGGGCGGCCAATGCCCCCTGCCACCAGGCATGCGCCCTCATCGATACCTTTCTGTATCAATCCCTGGATCTTGTCCCACTGAACCTTTGAAACCACGGGCCCGAGATGGGTGGTGGCGTCACGGGGATCGCCAACAACCGTGGAATTGGCCCTCGATGCAGCAATTGCCGCCGCCTCCGCCAAGCAGTCAGCTGGCACCAGCATTCGCGTAGGCGCATTACAGGACTGACCAGAATTGCTAAAACACATGTCCACGCCCCTGGTCACCGTGGTCTCAAAATCTGTGTCATCGAGTAATATATTGGCAGACTTACCACCCAGTTCCTGGGCGACACGCTTGACGCCCACTGCGGCTTTTTGTGCGACGTCCACACCTGCGCGCGTGGAACCGGTAAAAGACACCATTGCAATATCGGGATGACTGCTGAGTGCGGTGCCGACCGTCGGTCCGTCGCCATTTACCAGGTTAAAGACACCGGCAGGAACCCCTGCCTCGTGCAGAATTTCAGCAAAAATCATGGCGTCGAATGGTGCGATTTCACTGGGTTTCAAAACCATGGTACAACCCGCAGCCAACGCCGGCGCAACCTTGACCGCCACCTGGTTCATCGGCCAATTCCAGGGGGTAATCAGGGCGCAAGGGCCGATCGGTTCTTTTAGCAGGTGAGTAGTGCCGTGTGGCTCTTCAAAGCGGTAGGATTTCAGCACCTCAATGATCACCGCAAGGTGTTCCGGTCCACTGGCAGCCTGTGCGTCTCTGGCCAGCTTCCATGGTGCGCCCATCTCTTCCATGATCACGGTCGCAATCTCATCATGCCGGCGTGCAAATATGTCCAGAATATTTTGTAAAAGTTCGATGCGCTCTTTAACTGAGGTCTGTGCGAAACTGCCGGCTGCACGCCGGGCGGCCGCGACTGCTTGGTCGACGTCTTCACCAGAACACAGGCTGATGCGACCGCAAGCTTTTTCAGTCGCCGGGTTGATCACATCGAGGGATCTCTGCTGAACCGGGTCAACCCATTGCCCGTCGATATAAAACTGCATCATGTTTCGCATCGCTGTGCCTCGTCTTGAAAGCGGTTCAATTAGCCTTTCCAGCCCTGGTTGTTTGCCTGAGTTCTTGCAGGCTCATGCCATTGACCCGGTCTATGACATTCAGAAAGGCCCGGGTTGAGCGCTCCAGGCCTTCGGCTGGAACCAGTTCGGGGATATCCAGTGTCGTATGATAGATCACGTGATCGATGATATGAAAACCCGGTGCCTGGCGTGTCAGCTTGGGTTTCGGATTCATCTCGGTGTAGATCGAAACACCATGCTCGCGAAGCGTGCGCTTGACCATTCCGATAAAACGTTCGCTGCCCATTGCGTTCCAGCGGAATGCGCCGATCGCGTTGGACGTCATCAGGTCATCGTTGTACCAGTAAAGTTGTGTTTGTGAAGGGTGCTCCAGGGTCAGGGCAATGGCGACATTATCCCAAGCATAATTCTGCTCGAACAGTTTGAGCCCCACCTCCCCGTGGTGATGGTCCGGAAACAGGAAAAAGACCAGTGAACGGGGCCTTTGCTCAACCGGCTTGGCAGCATAGTGACGGGCAATCTCCAGGCCACTCGCGAGACCGGCAGCATTATCCATTGCCCCCTGAAAGAAGCCATCCGTATGCGCTGCAATAACGATCTCCTCGGTACCCGCCCCCGCTAACCTGGCCACCACATTGGCAGTCTGGACATTCGTGCGGATATCGATATCCAACTGCAAATGGACATCGACCCTGGCGCCGGAGCCCAATACGTCGCGTAAGGCAAAGCCCTCGTCCTGGTTGATGGTAACCAGTGGAATGCCATACTCCGCCGAGGGTGCGCCAAGCGGGTTAAAGCGGCCATTACCGGGAACGGCCATCACATTGATAATCATTGCAGCACCCGCCTCGGATGCCCGCAGATTGGCATTGAAAATTCGTGCCCGCCGGCTTGCTGAGTGACTGCGCCCGCCGGGCACAAAGGTACTGTAAATCACGACAGCCTTGCCCTTGACTTCACGTCCCAGAAAATCCGGTTCGGCGCCAATACCCACCCAAACGGCTTCAGCCGTCAGGCCCGCTTCAGGGCTTGGCGAGGTTTCGCCAACAGGGAAAACAGAATCGAGTTTCACCGTCTTGCCATTGACCGTGTATGACGCGTTCCATTGACTGGGCGTCCAGTCCCGGGGAATGGTGAATGGCGTTTCTTCGATAACAAAACCGAGCCGTTTGAACTCCTGGGTCATCAACTCCATTGTCTGTGAGTCGTACACAGTACCCGGCAACCGGCCCCAGTACTGGTCACCATTTTTCTGGCTAGCCAGGGAAATCGCAGCGATTTTCTGCACCCATCCCTTCATGCGCAAACCACTTACATCCGCATACACAGCCTGGGATTCACGCAACTGCCAGTCAGGATAATCAGCATCCGCAACACCCAGAAGGGGCAGATCCCGGGGCAGGCCAAGGCCGTATGTCGATGGCTCATAAGTCTCGCTTGCCTGGCCAGCAGACAAGGCACACACAAATAAAAACGCGATTGCTGCGTTTGCAAATCTAATCATAATCAGGGTACCCGTTTAAATTAAATTCTGGCTACAGTCAGCAGATCGCAATTACAGATGGATTGGAGCTTATCCATATCCAGCAATTCGATCTCATGGCCCGAGGCACTGATGACACCCTCGCTCCTGAAATTGCTGATCAAACGGGAGACACTTTCGGGTGATGTGGATATCAGGTCGGCAATTTCTTTCCTGGAAATTGTCAATGTAAACGGGTTGGACTCGTAAAAGGTAGTAGCCAAAAACACCAGTAGTTCAGAGAAGCGGCCATCGATATGTTTTGTGGTCAGGGAAAACATCCTGTTGTAGGACTGGATCAGATCCTTGTCCAGAATCTCTATAACACCCTTCGCAAACTTTGAGTTCTCCAGTACCAGGTCCCTGAAAAGACTAATATCTTTCAGGCATACCTCCACATCGGTCATGGCTTCCGCTGAGAAGGGGAAAACCGGCTCACCATACATAGCCTGGATACCAATAAACGATCCCGGCGTGGCTATACCCACCGTTATGACCTCTTCTCCATTTTCAAGATACAGCTTGGCGAAACCTTTTCTGAGGTAGAAGATATGCGACATGAGCATACCCTGCTTGGTCAGCAGTTCACCTTTCTTGAAACTCAATTCCAAACGCCGCTCATTAACTCTGCGGGTTTGCTCCTCCGTGAGCTGCTTGACGGGTTCAGACTTTAACTCGCAGTTTGTACAGTCGATTTTAATGTGCCCCTATGTCTGCTCAATTCCCGGATTTTGTTAACAAAAAGTCTTCTCCGGGAAATAACGTATATTTGAGTCATTAACTGCTTATGATACTCGAATTCAATAACTTAGAGAACATGTGTTTGCAATTTAATCAACCTGAAGCGTTGCCGCGGGTGGTAGAGACCCTATTGCCCCTCAAACGCATTAAAAACCGGCGGTAACGTGTTCATGACAACTCAAATCACGGTAAAATATATGCAATCTCAATAGCTGCACGCAAACACACAAATTTCAAAAGGTGCCATCATGAATTTGCTCAATAATGCCGTTTTCAAAGTACCCATGCCGTTTAACGAACCAGTGATTGAATATGCCCCGGGCTCACCGGAGCGCGCACAACTTAAAGCCGCGCTGGACGACATTGCCGGCAAGAAGATCGATATACCGCTGATCATTGGTGGCAAGGAAATCCGTACTGGAAACCTCGGCAAGGTGGTCATGCCACACGATCACCAACATGTACTGGCCGATTACCATCAGGCCGGCGAACAAGAAATTGAAATGGCCATCGAAGCAGCCATGGCTGCCAAGCAAGGCTGGGCTGAAATGCGTTGGGAAGAGCGTGCCGGAATTTTTCTCAAGGCCGCTGATTTGCTTTCCGGGAAATATCGTTTTGTGATGAATGCACTGAGCATGCTGTCTACCAGCAAGAGTGCCTACCAGGCCGAGATTGATGCCACCTGTGAGCTTATTGATTTCCTGCGCTTCAATGTCCATTTTGCCCAACAGGTGTACAGTGACCAGCCTCTCTACTCGCCCAAGGGCGTCTGGAATTCGGTACAGAACCGGCCCCTGGAAGGTTTTGTGTTCGCGGTTGCACCATTCAATTTCACAGCAATCGCAGGCAACCTTGCAACCGCGCCGGCAATCATGGGTAACACCGTTTTACTCAAACCGGCGTCATCCTGCGTGTATACCCCCTACCTGATCATGCAAATTCTCAAGGAAGCCGGTTTACCGGATGGCGTGATTAACTTCATACCGGGCAGAGGCTCAATGGTTGGCAAGATTTGCCTGGACCATAAAGATCTTGGCGGTATCCATTTCACCGGTTCAACTGGTGTCTTCCACCAGATGTGGGAAACTGTCGGTAACAATATCGCCAACTACAAATCCTACCCGCGTATCGTCGGTGAAACCGGCGGCAAGGATTTTGTCTTCGCCCACAAGAGCGCGAACGTGAACAAGCTGGTTACGGCCATCATTCGTGGCGCCTTCGAATTCCAGGGCCAGAAGTGCTCGGCGGCCTCGCGCGGCTACATTCCTGCGTCATTGTGGCCGGATGTCCGTAAAGGCCTCGAAACCGAAATCGCCCGCATCAAGATGGGTCCGGTCACCGATTTTGGTAATTTCTGTAACGCCGTCATCGACAAGGCAGCCTTTTCGACCATCACCGAGTTTATCGACTTCACCCGCAATGCAGATGATGCAGAAATCATCATTGGCGGTGGTTACGATGACAGCAAGGGTTATTTCATCGAGCCCACAGTTATCCTGGCAGACAAACCGGATTACCGGACCATGGAAGAGGAGATTTTTGGCCCGGTTATGACCCTTTATGTCTACGACGACGAAAAGTACGAGGAAACCCTCGATTTATGTGATCAGACCTCGATCTATGCCCTCACGGGTGCGATCTTTGCCACTGAGCGCACCGCGGTCAGCCTGGCAATCAGTAAGCTGGAAAATTCTGCGGGTAATTTTTATATCAATGACAAGCCGACCGGTGCAGTGGTTGGACAACAGCCATTTGGCGGTGCGCGTGCATCGGGCACCAATGACAAGGCCGGTTCTTACCTGAACCTGTTGCGCTGGGTATCACCACGGACGATCAAGGAAACCTTTGACGCCCCGGAGACCTTCCCCTATCCGTTTATGGATGCTGAATAGGCGTAACCTGCTTTTAAACAGGTTCAGAATTTGATTGGAACATTATTTTTGACCTTGACCTCCTGCATAACGACGTAGGTATGCGTTTCCCTCAAGTTCGCAATTGCAGCGAGGTCATGTCCAAGAAAGTCACGATAGGCCTGCATATCTGACGCGCGCACCTTGATCAGGTAATCGAATCCACCAGACACCATGTGGCATTCCTGAACCTGGTCAAGATCCATGACCGCGCTGTTGAATTTTTCCAGGTCCTCGGTCGCCGTGCTGTGCAGCGTGACCTGGATAAAGGCCAGTAAGCCGGCATTGAGTTTGTAAGGGTTCAGGATGCCCACATACTTTTCGATATAGCCCTCCCGCTCAAGACGTTTAACCCGTTCAAGACAGGGTGGCGGACTCAGATGCACGCGCTCGGCCAGGTCAACATTGGTGATCCTGCCGTTATTTTGCAGAATTTCCAGTATCCGGTAATCGGTCCGGTCCAGGGGCTTTTTCTTCTTACTCATAATTATTTTAATTAAAAATAGACTTTAACAAAATTAAATAAAGTTTTTACACGATAATCCGCGAATAATATTACGCTAAATAGGCGAAAATATCAGCGCTTAAATCAGTTTATATTCAGCGGGAGCCACCATGTCCGACAGGTCTTCTTTAAAATCGTTACGCGCACAAATTCGCCAAACCAAACATGCCGATGAAGCCGGTTGCGTGGAAAAACTACTGCAACATCCTCCCCTGACTGAAGTCCAGCGGGAACGGGTTGTGTCCAGGGGCCGCATGCTGGTTGCCGGCTGTCGCGAAGATTCTGACAAGTCCGGCATGATGGACAGGTTCACACAGCAGTACAGTCTTTCCAGCAAGGAAGGCGTGGCAATGATGTGCCTGGCAGAGTCTTTGCTGCGCATACCTGATGCTGAAACGGCCGATGACCTAATCGCTGAAAAAGTGCTTGCCGGCGCCTGGGATGAGCACCTCGGGGAATCGGATTCGATGTTTGTCAACGCCTCCACCTGGGGCCTGATGCTGACCGGACGCGTAGTCGCGCTGGAATCAGAAGCTTTTGAAAACGCCGAATCATGGATGAAAAAACTGGTCAACCGAGTTGGTGAACCGGTGGTTCGCGCCGCTGTACGCCAGGCCATGAAGATCATGGGCCAGCAATATGTTCTGGGACGGAGTATTGAAGGCGCACTGGAACGCGGACGCAAGGAGAACAGGCCCGGGACACGTTTTTCATTTGATATGCTGGGTGAAGGCGCCCGCACCATGGCGGATGCTGACCGCTATTATGAAGCTTATCTGAGCGCAATTCGCGAAATCGGCAAATGTGAAACCAAGGACGACGTCGTCTCTGCCAATGGTATTTCTATAAAGCTGTCTGCCTTGCACCCACGTTACCAGTACGAGCAGGAAGCCCGTGTCATGGGCGAAATGCTGCCGCGTATACGCAAACTGGCCCACAACGCCAGGTGCTTCGGACTCGGCTTTACCATTGATGCCGAAGAAGCCGCACGGATGGAGTTGTCATTGGATCTCTTCGAGTCGCTGGCCAGGGACCCGGAACTGTCAGGCTGGGATGGCCTCGGTTTTGTGCTGCAGGCCTACGACAAGCGCTCCCCTCTGATTGCAAAATGGCTGGTTGAGCTGGGCCGCGAGACCAACAGAAAACTGATGGTCAGGCTGGTCAAAGGCGCCTACTGGGACAGTGAGATCAAGCTCGCCCAGGAGCAAGGTTTCGCCGATTACCCCGTCTACACCCGCAAGGCCAACACCGACCTGAGTTACCAGGTCTGCGCCGCCACCCTGGTGGGTGCACAGGATGCCATTTACCCGCAATTTGCAACCCATAACGCCCTCACCGCGGCGTTTATCCTGGAGTTGGCGCAAGACAGGCAATTTGAGTTTCAGCGCCTGCATGGCATGGGTGAGTTACTGCACATGCAACTGGCCAAGGGTATCGGTACCAAATCGGCGCCCGTCCGCGTATATGCACCGGTTGGCGCGCACAAGGATCTGTTGCCATACCTGGTCCGCCGCCTGCTGGAGAACGGCTCAAACAGCTCCTTTGTTAACCGCTTCCTCGACAAAAAAGTGCCGGTCGCGCAAATTGCCAGCGATGTTCAGGCCGAGGTGGAAGCAAGTGCCTCCCGGCGTCACGGCGCCATCCCCTTGCCCGTGGATATTCTGCGTGCTGCCGGAGATGATCGCCCCGACACTCACGGTCTTGACCTCAGCAACCCCGACAAAGTCGCGGGTCTGCTCAGCGTGGTTGCCGAACATGCCGATAAAACCTGGATGGCCGGTCCCATCATTGGCGGCCAATTGAACACCGAGGATGGTGAACCCGTGGTCTCCCCCACCGACACCAGGGTAGTTGTCGGTACCTGCCGCAAGGCCAGCGCCGAAGAGGTAAGCAGGGCCCTCGACCTGGCAGCCAGTTCACAACCTGCGTGGGACAAGTTGGGCGGTGATGCCCGCGCCACCATTCTTGAGCGCGCAGCCGGGATTATGGAATCGCGAATGCTGGAGCTGACCGCATTGATTGCCAGGGAAGCGGGGCGGACGCTCAATGACGGTATCTCCGAGGTTCGTGAAGCCGTGGACTTCCTGCGCTATTACGCTCTGCAGGCCCGCAACAGATTTACCGAGCCGGAGACCGTCACCGACCCACTGGGTGGAGTCAGTGAATACGGCTTGCATGGTCGTGGGGTGTTCTTCTGCATCAGCCCTTGGAACTTCCCGCTGGCAATTTTTACCGGCCAGGTGGCGGCCGCACTTGCCGCAGGCAACTCGGTCATAGCCAAGCCTGCTGACCCGACACCATTGATTGCCGCGGAAAGCGTCAAAATTTTGCATGAAGCAGGTATTCCCGGTGATGTACTGAACCTGGTGCCCGGCCGCGGCAGGCTGCTCGGTGAAATCATCAATACCGACCCGCGTATCAAGGGTGTCGCGTTTACCGGTTCCACCGAGGTTGCGCTGGGTATACAAAGAACGCTGGTTGAGCGTGGTGGTGAAGTTCCGGCTTTCATCGCTGAAACCGGCGGCCAGAATTCCATGGTCGTAGATTCATCATCGCTGCCCGAACAGGTCGTGGATGATGCCATTCGCTCTGCTTTTCTCAGTGCCGGTCAACGCTGCTCGGCCCTGCGGGTCATGTATGTGCAGGACGAAATCGCCGACCGCGTCATCGACATGTTAAAAGGCGCGATGACAGAGCTGGCAGTTAACAAGCCCTGGCAGCTATCTACGGATGTTGGCCCGGTGATCGACGAAAGCGCCCAAAATGAACTCTTGCAGCATATCGAAAACATGAAAAAGGAAGCGGTACTGCATTACGCCTGTGAAGTGCCAGCCGAATTTGAACACGGTACATTTGTTCCACCTCACCTGATTGAATTGAACACTGTCGAGCAGTTACCCGGTGAGGTTTTTGGCCCGATTTTGCATGTTATCCGCTTTAATAAACCCAATTTTGACGGTCTTATTAAAGAAATTAACGGTACCGGGTTTGGCCTGACACTCGGCGTGCACAGCCGTATAGAAAAATTTGCAAATGACGTCGTCAACCGGACGAAGGTTGGCAATAATTATATCAATCGCAACATGGTAGGCGCCGTTGTGGGTGTTAATCCCTTTGGCGGTCTGGGTTTATCCGGAACCGGGCCAAAGGCTGGCGGCCCCAACTACATGACGCGTTTCTCCCGTGAAGAAATCAACGTTATTGAGCCACCCGTGGTCGAGAGCGACCTTGCTGGCGCGTCTCCCGTGGCAGCCATTGTTAATGGTAAGACCCTGGACCAGGTGACACCGGAGGCCTTTGCGGGCGCTATGGCAGTAGCCAGCGGTTCGCAATTGAACTGGAGCCTGGCCGGTGGTGACCAGCGGGCCCTGCTACTGGACCGGGCCGCAGAACAGATTGACAACAGTTTACCGGGGCAAAAATCCGCCGCCATGGTCTGTCGTTATTATGCCGACCAGGCCCGCCAGAAATGCCAGGCGCCACTGACGCTGCCAGGGCCAACCGGCGAATCCAACGAGCTGAGCCTGCACGGCCGTGGTGTGTTCTTTTGCTCGGTCGACGAAGACTCAGCCCCGCACGAATTCGTTCAGCAGATTGCCGCGGCACTCGCTGGCGGAAACACAGTGATTGCGAATGCGACAGATGGGCAGCAAGGGATCACCGGGACATTGGTGCAGACTCTGCTGGACGCCGGCATCCCCAGCGAGGTGCTGCACTTTATCCCGGGCAAACTGGCCCGGGATATGGCCACCAGGGACCTGCGAACGGCAGGCATCGCCTGGACCGGCCCGGTGGATGAAGCGCTCAACATGTTGTTGCAGATTTCTGATCGCGGTGGCGCAATCGTGCCGATGGTTGTTGAACCAGGTGGTCCGAATTACCTGTTACGTTTCGTGGTCGAGAAAACCAAAACGGTGAATATCGTGGCAACCGGCGGTAATGCCCTGCTGCTGAACCTGGATGAACAGGAAGCAGCCTGAGTGAATGGCGTCAGAGTCAAGTGCCAGAGTACGACTCTGGCACTTGACTCTGACCCCGTTTTTGTCGCTATTGATAAATCTTTTTCTGAGAAGCCAGCAGGGTGTTGTGCAACAGCGCGGCTATGGTCATCGGCCCTACACCGCCCGGTACCGGGGTGATAAAGCTGGCCTTGGGCTCGACCTCGTCATACTTCACATCGCCCTTCAGTGCATACCCGCGCGGTTTTGTATCGTCAGGAACACGGGTGATACCCACATCGATAACCACCACACCTTCGCTCACCATGTCGCCGGTCAGGAACTCCGGAATACCCAGTGCCGCGATGACGATGTCAGCCTGCAGTGACAATTCCTTGATGTTGGGTGTCCGTGAATGACACATGGTGACCGTGCAGTTACCCGGGTTGGACTTTCTCGATAACAGGATACTCATCGGTGTGCCGACAATATCGCTTCTGCCAATCACCACGCAATGTTTGCCCTCGGTCTCGATGTCATACCTTTCCAGTAACTGCATAATGCCAAAGGGCGTGGCTGACACGTAAGCCGGCAGGTTTTTAACCATGCGCCCGACATTCACCGGGTGAAAGCCATCGACGTCCTTTTCCGGCAATATTCGTTCAGTTACATTGCGTGCCGAAATATGGGCCGGCAGCGGCAACTGGACGATATAACCATCGATATCCGGGTCATTGTTCAACCCCTCCACCACCTCGAGGAGTTCCTGTTCAGAAATCGATGCATCCAGGGTCTTCAAGGTCGATTTGAAGCCGACAAATTCACAGGCCTTTACCTTGCCACCGACATAGGCCTGGCTGGCCCCGTCATCACCGACCAGGATCGCTGCGAGGTGCGGCGTCTTACCACCTTCAGCGCTGATTTTCTTAACTTTTTCTGCTATTTCTTCTTTGATTTGCTGCGCTGTTGTCACACCGTTAATAATGGTTGCCATAATCCTGTACCGGTTAGTTGCTGGGTAAAAACTGACGTCGATCTGTGCGCGCATTTCACCACGACCACCCACCCTTTACAAGGCTGAACAGTTAAATTTAACCATCAATAAGCAATTGAAATAAATTATAATTGAATCACTTGTTGCGCAGCTTCCGACCAGCCCCGGCAGTTGATGGTTTTTGAGCCTGCGCCTATCCAAAAAAATCTTTCCAAGGATTAAGAATCGTGAAAAAAGTGATTGAGTGTGTACCCAATTTTTCAGAAGGCCGTGACCTGGCAATCATCAAACAAATCACAGATGTAATTGAAAGCGTCCAGGGAATCCGGCTGCTGGATGTAGACCCGGGCGAGAGCACCAACCGCACCGTGGTGACCTTTATCGGTGAACCGGAACCCGTCAAGGAAGCCGCCTTTCGCGCGGTACAAAAGGCATCCGAGCTGATTGATATGTCACATCACAGCGGTGAACATTCACGCTTTGGCGCCACCGATGTCTGTCCGTTTGTACCCGTCAGCGGCGCAAGCATGGAAGATTGTGCTGAAATTGCCCGCGAAGTGGGCCAGCGCATCGGCGAAGAACTGGGGATACCGGTATATCTGTATGAACACGCTGCCAGCAAGCCGGAACGGCAAAACCTGGCCAAGGTGCGTGCAGGTGAATACGAAGGCTTGCCAAAGAAACTCGCAGACCCTGAATGGAAACCGGATTTTGGACCAGCCGAGTTCAATGCCCGTTCAGGTGCTACCGCCGTTGGCGCCCGTGAATTCCTGATAGCCTATAACATCAATCTGAACACCACCGATCGCCGCTATGCGAATGAGATCGCGTACGAAATTCGTGAGCGGGGGCGCTGGAAGCGTGTCGGCAACATCGAACCATTCTATTACAAGGGTGACGTCGTCTATTTTGAAGAAGGCAAGTACCCGGACGGTAATTCTGACTTTGTTGCAGGAACCTTCGAGGAACTGGCCGATTACTACCAGCAAACCTACGACGCCGACCTGTACACACGCTACCGGTCAATTGGTCTTGATCCGGATGACCTGGTCGGACGGCCGGTCTACAAGGATGGTATGTTCACCCACCTCAAGGGTATCGGCTGGGTGGTCGATGATTACCATTGCGCGCAGATTTCCATGAACCTGACCAATTACAAGATCACTGCACCGGTTGACGTCCTTGAAGCCGCACGGAAACTGGCCGTGGACCGCGGCATCGTCATCACGGGCTCTGAAATTGTCGGCGTGGTACCTTTTGAGGCCATGCAGGAAGCCGGCAAGCACTACTTGCGCCGGATGCAGAAATCCACCGGTATCCCGGCGCGGGATGTAGTCACCACCGCAGTCCAGGCTATGGGACTGACCGATGTTGCCGAGTTTGATATCGATAAAAAAGTGATTGGCATGCCCTCCCCGGACGGGCCACTGGTTAATCTTTCAGTGAGCAGCTTTGTCGATGAGGTGTCACGTGACACCCCGGCACCGGGTGGTGGCTCCATCGCTGCGCTGGCAGGCGCCCTCGGCTCAGCCCTCGCCTCCATGGTGGTTAACCTGTCGGTCGGCAAAGGGGAGTTTGATTCCCAATATGAAGACCTGTGTGAACTGGCAGAACGTGCACAATCGATCAAGGATGAACTGATCCGCGCCGTCGATGCTGATACCGAAGCCTTCAACGAGGTTATTGCCGGTATGCGCATGGCCAAGGATACCGCTGAGCAGCTTGCACTGCGTGCGCAGGTTATCCGTGAAGGCTACAAGTCCGCGGCCCGTGTACCTTTACAAACAGCCAAGTTATGCCGCGAGGTGATTGATCTGTGCCAGAAGGCAGCAAATATCGGCAATATGTCCGTGATGAGTGACGCGGGTGTCGGTGCCCTGATGGCGCTGGCCGGTGTGCAGGGCGCGATCCACAATGTGCGCATTAATCTGCCGCATACCAAGGATGAAGCGTTTATCGAGGAAATGCAGACTGAAATTGGCACGCTGATCAGCGAGTCAAAGAAAGTTTGCGACTCGATCCAGACACAGGTTGAAGCCAGTTTCTAGGTGGTTGCCAACGTACTAGAACCGAAAGTTTTCTGAGCACGCGCCCGGAAAGTCGGGCCGGCAGCTTCAGCTGTCGCGCAGCATCTTTCCGGCAACTTCCTTGAGGATTTTTGCGGCCACCATGCCGGTCATACCGTTGATATCGCGGGTCGGGTTGTATTCAACAATATCCGCGCCAACGATCTCGTTTGGCAGTTGCTGGATGATGCCAAGCACATCTCTGACGGACATACCTCCGGGTTCGTGATGGGAAACCCCCGGTGCATAGGCCGGGTCCAGGGCATCCAGGTCGATACTCAGGTAAACCGGGCCATCAAAGTCACGACCCACGGACTCGATATCCAGGTTCCACATTTCATGGACTTCAACGCCAAACCGCACAACCTGTTCACGCAGATGCTTGCTAAGGGTGCGGATACCAACCGGCACCAGTCGCCCGGCCAGGCCCTCTTCCATGACCCTTGCGAGTGGACTGGCGTGGGAATAAGGATTGCCTTCAAAATCATCATAAAGATCCGGATGCGCATCAAAATGCAGGATATTGACCGGTCCGTAAAAGCGGTTGATGGCGCGCATCACCGGATAGGTAATCGAGTGGTCTCCACCCAGCACCAATGGCAATGCATCCTGTTCAAGGATTTCTGCTATATGCCCTTCAATTTGCATAAAACTCGTTGGGTCCGCTTCAATTTCCCTGTTGCCCACATCCAGGAATCGCGGGTGACTGGCGAGATCGATGCCATGTTCCGAGTACCGATTGCTTGACTCGCAATGCAATGATTCGCGGATTAAATCCGGTGCAAGTGCAGCGCCGGACATATAACTGGAATTGGCATCGGACATTATGCCAATCAGGGCAACATCTGATTTGTTAAGACTTGCAGTATTCATTTGTACACCTGTTTCACCCAAAACGATCAATCATCAACCTGCAATTATCATAACATCCCTTGTTTACCCCCTGTACTGGATCAGCCACTCGCGGTACTATCCAATGTTCGACCTGCTATAAAGGTCGGCAGATATTTTTTCGTTATTAAACAAGGAAATGGCTGCGATGGACAAAGTCACGGACATCAATACACAAGCACAACGTAAAGCCGCCAGCGAAGGCAATTTTTACCCCGACAACCCCAACAGGATTGGACCGGGAATGAATCCACGCATCCAGCGATTGCGCAAGTTGAGTGTTGAGACCAAACCCAGCCTTTCAATCGAACGTGCGCTGCATGAAACCGCGTTTTACAAAGAGAACTACGGCAAACATTCGATCCCGGTTTTGCGGGCATTGAATTTCCTTGATCATTGCCGCAAAAAGACCATCTACATCGGCGCTGACGAATTGATCGTAGGGGAGCGCGGGCCAGCACCAAAGGCAGTGCCGACCTTCCCCGAACTGACTTGCCATAGTGTCGAGGATTTCAATGTCTTAAATACCCGTGAACAGCAACGTTATACGATTTCCGCAGAAGAGATTGCCACCTACGCCCGCGAAGTGATCCCGTACTGGGAAGGCAAAACCATCCGCGAGAGAATCTTCAACCACGTACCGCAGGAGTGGATGGCCGCCTATCGGGCGGGCCTGTTCACGGAGTTCATGGAACAGCGCGCGGCAGGTCATACGGCGCTGGATGGGCAGATTTACCGCCAGGGCATGCTGGACTACAAAAACCAGATTGCCGCAGAAATTGAAGCATTGGACTACCTCAACGACCCCGAAGCCACCGACCGCTATGAGCAACTCACGGCCATGGCAATTTCCTGTGACGCGGTGATTGAATTTGCCGAACGCCACGCCGACCTGGCTGACCAATTGGCAGCGCATGAGAAAAACCCGCAAAGGCGGGCAGAATTGAGAAACATCGCCGAGGTATGTCGCCGGGTCCCGGCCAACCAACCACGGAATTTCCACGAAGCCATCCAGATGTACTGGTTTGTACACCTTGGCACCATCACCGAGTTGAATGGCTGGGATGCCATGAACCCGGGGCACTTTGACCAGCACCTCGCGCCTTTCTACGCGGCAGAGGTTGCGCAGGGCAGCCTGGACCGGGACAAGGCCAAGGAGCTTCTATGCTGCTTCTGGATCAAGGTCAACAATCACCCGGCACCGCCCAAGGTTGGCATCACAGCCCGCGAGAGCGGCACCTACAATGACTTTACCAACATCAATATCGGTGGAGTTACCAGCGATGGCAAGGATGGTGTCAGCGAGGTTTCCTATATCCTGCTCGATGTCATTAAAGAGTTGCACATACTGCAACCGGGCAACTCCGTCCATATCAGCAACAAAACGCCCGATCGTTTTTTGCATGCTGCCTGCAAGGTAATTCGGCAGGGACATGGTTACCCTTCGGTTTTCAACCCGGATATCTATATCACCGAACTGCTGAGGCAGGGTAAATCGATACAAGACGCCCGCGAAGGTGGCTGCAGCGGCTGTATCGAGGTGGGTGCGTTTGGCAAGGAGTCATTTTTGCTGACCGGCTACCTGAATGTTCCGAAAATCCTCGAGCTTACGCTTAATAATGGCATTGACCCGGTCACGGGAAAAACTGCCGGCATTCAAACCGGCGATCCACGTGATTTTTCGACTTTTGAGCAACTCTACGAAGCATTCACTACACAACTCAGCTTCATCATTGAGACCAAGATCCGGGTCAGCAACTATATAGACCGGATGTTTGCCAAGTACGCGCCGGCGCCGTTTCTTTCTGTTGTCATCAAGGATTGCATCAGCAAGGGCAAGGACTACTACGCAGGTGGCCCCCGCTATAACACCAATTACATCCAGTGCACCGGCCTGGCCACCACCACTGACAGTCTCTCGGTACTTAAGAAGCACGTTTTTGAACAACAGACGTTTACCATGGAGCGCATCCTGGACGCGGTTGCCAATAACTTTGAAGGCGATGAAAAGCTGCGCCAGACCGTACTCAACAAGACGGCCTTTTTTGGTAATAATGATGATTACGCGGATGATATCGCCCTGCAAATCTATGCTGACCTGTTATCCGCTATCGATGGCAAACCCAACGTCCGTGGCGGAGTCTTTCACCTGAACATGCTCTCCACCACCTGTCACATCTACTTTGGCAAGGTGATGGGCGCCACACCCAATGGCCGCCTGGCGGGCAAGTCAATATCGGACGGCACCTCACCTTCACATGGTGCCGACACCCATGGGCCCTCGATGGTCATCCAGTCTCTGACCAAGCTGGACCACACCATGTCAGGTGGTACCCTGCTCAACCAGCGATTTTTACCGAGCCTGCTGAAACGCGATGAGGACATCACCAAGCTGGGGCAATTGATTCGCAGTTATTTCACCATGGGCGGCCACCACATCCAGTTCAATATTGTTGATACCGCCACCCTGAAAGCCGCACAGAAATGTCCTGAGGATTACAAGGATTTGCTGGTGCGGATGGCGGGTTATAGCGATTACTTCAACGATATGAATGCTGACCTGCAGCAGGAAGTGATAGAGCGTACGGAGAATGAGTCGTTTTGACCCATGCTGATAACAACCGCGAGAGTGATGACTCAACCCAGGTAAAGAATGGGGTTGAGAAAGACAGCCCAGATCACGGCCTGGTTTTTGATATCAAACGATACGCCATCAACGATGGCCCGGGGATCAGGGTCACCATTTTCCTGAAGGGTTGCCCACTGTCCTGCCGCTGGTGTCATAACCCGGAAAGCATCTCCCCCAAGGTGCAAAAAATGTACACCGAGAGCAAATGCATCGGTTGTGGTTAATGCGTCGATATTTGCCCTGTGCAGGCATGTGAATTGACATCTGAAGGCATCGAAACCAATGCAGGCCTGTGTGACAGATGCGGACAATGTGCCGAGGTGTGCCCTGCCCTGGCCACCGAGATGTCCGGACGATACGAATCGGTCGAAGACCTGATGAGGGTTATCGAGAACGAAAGACCGTTCTTTGACCAGTCTGGCGGCGGTGTCACTTTTTCCGGCGGTGAACCGTTGCTTTACCCTGAGTTTCTAATCAGGATCCTCGATGCCTGCGGCAAACTGAATATCCATCGAACCGTGGACACCTCCGGCCTGGCCAAAGCCGCTACTCTTTTGAATGTTGCCAGGCGAACAGACCTGTTCCTCTACGACTTAAAGCTGATGGATTCTGCCAGGCATAAAGAATGGACCGGTGTAAGCAACAAGCGAATACTGAAAAACCTGCAAGCCCTCGCAGGCACCGGGGGGGATATCCAGATACGTATTCCGTTAATCAAAGGCGTCAACACCGACAAACAAAACATCGAGGAAACTGCGGCATTCATCGCCACCCTGTCCGGCCCTGCAAAACCCATTGCGCTATTGCCATATCATAATATGGCGGGTGGCAAAGCAGCGAAGCTGGGGCAATCACATGATCCGGGTGAAATGTCTGCATCTGGC
>CALJWY010000119.1 GCA_937974465.1 uncultured Lysobacterales bacterium
ATGCTGACAGGTAGGTTAGCGCTGCCGCCTTGAGCAAACGCCTGGCATGAGGCAGGTCAACAGGTTTGAGTATTTCGCCCTTTTCCAGCATGGGCAGGGCACGTGTAAAACTGGCATCCAGTTCCGTCGGTAATGTCAGCAGATGAACAAGGGTTGTCGTTGCTAGACTCATAAAACCACCAGCAATCATCAACAGGCTAACCAGGGGAGCGCGTGTTAACAGCCCGATAAACGGTGCTGCCATCAGGATACCAGCACCCAGCCTTTCCACCGGGCGGGCCAGCACGACAAGTTGCGTGCGGATTCTTAATGGTGCAAATCCCGAGGCATCCTGGAGGGCGTGGCCGACTTCATGCGCGGCCACCGTCACGGCGGTCAAAGAGCGCCCATTGAGATTTCCCGGGGTTAGCCGAATGACTTTTGCGGCCGGATCATAGTGGTCGCCCGTGTCCGTCTCCTCCACCTTGACCTGTTGCAGGTCGTGTTGGTCCAGCAGATATCTCGCCAACTCCCCACCTGTGCCGTCATAGCGGTTTTCAGGACTACTGTAACGCGACATGACATTTCGCACCCACCAACCGGGGCCGAAAACCAAAGCAACAATCAGAACAAGCGGTAAGAGTATATGCATCTATGCATCATATCGACCGCGGCCCTATGACTCAATCGGGAAAGCTCTCTACTATCTTCGCGTACCTTGGATGATCGCGGATATTGTCCATATCCGAATCATGTTCCAGCCACTCGCGGCTGATATTGCCCACTTTGATCAGGCAGTTTTCGAGGCAATCGATGGCTTTTTCTGCCTCACCTGCGAGGGAGAAAAAGCAGGCGCCGTTGTACTGGATGATGGAGTCCATGGGTGCGTTACGCATAGATGTCGTCATCCACTGCTTGGCCTCTTCGACCTGGCCCAGGCGCAACAAGGCAAACGCGCCCATATTCAAGGCGCGGTTATCATCCGGGTTGAGTTCCAGAACCGCCCTGACCCGGTTGATACCTTCACGGGTTACCTCCAGTGCCTTACCCTGCTGTCCGAGACTGGTATAGAGCTGAGCCTGTAACAATACGCTTTGAAAATCCTCGGGCCGTACCTTGGACGCCCGGTCAAATAACCTCAACGCCCTCTCGAGATCACCTTCATGCACCTTGGTACGACCGAAGAAATACCAGGCTTCATAGTCTTTCTGGTCCAGTTCAATGGCTTTCTCAAACTCAGCTTCGGCTTTTCTGTACTCCTGGCTCATGCAATAGGCAATACCCGCTGCAACGTGTGATTCCGCCAGGTCCGGTGCCAGCCTAAGCGCCTGTTCACTGGTGCTTTTTGCCTCTGCCAGGTTGACGTTGCTGGCATTGAAGTACATATATTCAAAACCATGGGTATAGGCAACACCGGCCCAGGCCCGGCCATAGTCCGGCTCGATTTCAATGGCTTGCTTGAACATTTGTCGCGCATACACATTATCCTGGGTGGTATGTCTGGCGAAATAGCTCAGGCCGCGCAGGAATAAATCGTAAGCCTTCGGATCAACCTGTTGCTGGGTGATCTTTCCCCTGTGCTTTAAGCTCACACAGAGGGCTTTCGCAATCGAGTTGGCGATTTCTTCCTGGATCTCGAAAATATCTTCCAGCCGCCGGTCATACTGACGTGACCAGATATGGTATCCATCAATGGTATTAACCAGTTGCGTGGTGATACGCAGCGTCTCACCGGATTTGCGCACGCTGCCCTCAAGAACGGTTTGCACTCCGAGCTTTCTAGCAATCTCCTTGATGTCCGCCTGCTTGCCACCAAACTGGAACGCCGCGACCCTCGATGCAACCCTCAGGTTGGCGATCTTGCACAGGGCATTCAGGATTTCCTCTGCGATACCCTCACAAAAATAACCCTGGTCACCCCTCTCACTCATATCATCGAAGGGCAGCACCGCAATGGAGGGCGCGTTTTCTTGAATGCTCTCAATATCTGTCAGCGTCTCTATATCGCCGGCCGGGTCTTTACGAATACCTGAAGGTGTCACTTCATAGGCCCAGGACAGGACCAGTGCAATGGGTAAACCAAGAAAAACCAGGATGATTAGAAGGGTCAATGACCAGGGCGGCATACCGAGCCCTTCGAAAACCACCTCCCCAACCTGGAGCACAATCCAGGCTACAACAATATACATCAACGCAACCCGCACAACTTTGCGCTTTTTCAATTGAACCCAAAAACTTTTAGGTGACGGTTTGTTCATCGTTACAACCTTGTTTCCAAGATACACCTGTCGCGCTGAAAAGGAAATATCCAGGTTTACAGATGCCATTGTTAATGGGTAAGCCGGGTTGCTTAAGCCAAGGTTAAATTAACCATGAGCGAGCCGTGCTAAAACCACATAAATTGCGTAAACTGGCCGTCTTACGCCGTTACTGGAGTTAGATAATGCTACGCATAAAGTTGCTTCCCCTGATTTTTCTTTTTGCAGGTCTGAATTTACCCCTTACAGTGCAGTCGGCCGATCATCCCCTGGCGGGTATACCGCTACGCAATATCGGACCTGCCCTGACCTCCGGACGTGTCTCGGATTTTGCCTTCCATCCCACCCGGTCGCAGACTTTCTATGTCGCCATAGCCTCGGGCGGTGTGTGGAAAACCGAGAATAATGGCATTACCTGGAAACCTATTTTTGACAACGAGGGTTCTTTTGCCATCGGCGTCGTCGAACTGGATCCGAATAACCCAAATATCGTTTGGGTTGGCAGCGGCGAGAACAATGCCCAGCGTAGTGTTGGATATGGCGATGGTGTCTATAAATCCGTCGACGGCGGCAAAAGCTGGAAAAACATGGGCCTCAAGGATTCCGGCCATATTTCCATGATCCGCTTCCACCCCCAAGACAGCAATACTGTTTTCGTAGCGGCCCAGGGCCCGCTTTGGAGCCCGGGCGGTGACCGTGGCCTGTATCGGTCCACCGATGGTGGTGCCAACTGGGAACGTATTCTGTATGTTGATGAGAATACCGGTATCAACGAATTTGTCATGGATGCTGCAAACCCCGATGTGATCGTGGCATCCAGTTATCAGCGGCGGCGCCATGTATGGACCCTGATCAACGGCGGGCCGGGCAGTGGCGTGCACAAGACCATCGATGGCGGGGTAACCTGGACCAAGGTTAAGGGCGGGTTACCAGGTGGTGATCTTGGCCGCATTGGCCTGGCTGCAGCACCATCAGCACCGAACATGATCTATGCGATCATCGAAGCAAATGAAAAAGACCAGGGTATTTACCTCAGCACTGACTTTGGCGAGAGTTGGGACAAACGCTCCGATCACATGACCAGCAGCCCGCAATACTACAACGAATTATATGTCGACCCGCAAAACCCGCAACGCGTCTACTCCGTTGACACCTTTACGCACGTCTCCGAGGACGGCGGCACGAGTTGGAATAAAATCTCTTTCAAGAACCGCCACGTTGATGACCATGCCCTGTGGATTGACCCGAACAATACCAGCCATCTGTACATCGGCGGTGATGGTGGCGTATATGAGAGTTGGGATCGCGGCCAGATCTGGCGCCATGTCCGTAATCTACCAGTAACGCAGTTTTATCGTTCAACTCCGGACAATGATTTTCCTTTTTACAATGTTTGTGCCGGCACCCAGGACAATTTCACGCTCTGTGGTCCAAGCCGTAACATCAAGACCGATGGCATCACCAATGGTGACTGGTGGATTGCCCAGTTCGGTGACGGTTTTAAACCACAGATAGACCCGACCGATGCCAACGTGGTCTATGCCCAGGCGCAATATGGAAGTCTCGGCCGTTTCGACCGCATTACCGGTGAACGCTTACAGATCACGCCAATGCCGGGCGAGGGTGAGAAAAATTACAACTGGAACTGGAGTTCCCCGTTAATCATTTCACCGCATGATCACCGCCGGTTGTATTACGGTTCCGAGCGCCTGTTCCGCTCCGATGATCGTGGCGAGAGCTGGGTGGCCGTCAGTGGCGACCTGAGCCGGGGTATAGACCGGAACAAGCTCAAGGTTATGGGACGCGTCTGGAGCGTGGACTCAATTGCCAAGAACGCCTCGACATCAACCTATGGCGCCATGATCGCCCTGGATGAAAGCCCGTTAGCGGAAGGATTGATATACGCCGGCACCGACGATGGCCTGATCCACGTAACCAGTGATGGCGGTGCCAACTGGAGCACCGTGGACACGTTCCGTGGCGTACCAGATATGTCGTTGATCGAGGACATCATAGCCTCATATCATGATGCCGATGTTGCCTACGCGGCGATCGATAACCACAAACGCGGCGACTACAACCCCTCCGTTCTGAAAACCGAGAACCGCGGTCGCAGTTGGACCCTGATCAGCAATAACCTGCCCGAGCGCGGCACTGCGCACACCATCGTTGAGGATCATGTGGATCCAAACCTGTTGTTTGTTGGTACCGAGTTTGGCTTGTTTTTCAGCACTGATGGCGGAGACAACTGGAACGAGTTGACCTCCTTGCCCACGGTGGCTGTTCGCGACCTGGAAATTCAGCGGCGAGAGGGCGACCTGGTGGTTGGAACCTTCGGCCGGGGTATTTACATCCTCGACGATTATTCACCCCTGCGCACCAGCGGAGCAGCACTGCAAACAGGCGCAAACCTGTTCGGTATCCGCGATGCGTGGCTCTACGTGCCGGATAGCCGCCGCGGCTGGGGCGGCAAGGGTGACTGGGGCACCGGTCGCTACACTGCGGACAACCCGCCGTATGGTGCAGTATTTGCCTACTATCTTGCAGAGGACCTGCAGTCGCTGAAAGAGCAGCGTAACAAGAGCGAGAGTGAGCGGGCTAAAGAGGGTGCCGATACACCGTACCCAAGCTGGCAGCAGTTGCGCCGTGAGGACCGCGAAGAGGCCCCTTCGATTACATTAACCGTGCGCGACGCAGCAGGTAAGGTCGTACAGCGGATTAACGGCCCGGCGGGCAAGGGTTTCCATCGGGTTGCTTGGAATATGCGTTACCCGGCACCCGATCCTGTCGAGCTTAACCCCAGTAAAGATTTAGCCCCGTGGATGAGTCCGCCGCAAGGGCCGATGGCATTGCCGGGAGAATACACTGTAAGCCTGTCCAAGCGCGTGGAAGGCAAGCTCGTCGACCTGTCACCAGCACAGTCGTTCAACCTTAAACCGTTGTTTGAAGGTGGCCTGGTAACCGATGACCGGCAGGCTTTACTTGATTTCCAGATGCGGTCCGCTGACCTGTACCGGGCCGTCGCCGGGGCCAACCGTGCCCGCGGGGAATTGCAAGGGCGGATTGACCATCTGCTGAAAGCCGTTAATGACACGCCGTCAGCCAGCGAAGAGCAGGCACAGGCATTGCGCGCACTCAATACCCGTATGCAGGACCTGAAAGTTCTGATGAGCGGTGACAGCACCATTGCCAGTCGTGCTGAAAAAGTACCGATGTCCATCAGCGGACGTATCAATAATATCGTCGGTGGTCACTGGGACAGCCAGTCTGCAGTGCCTGGAAACTTCATTGATTCACTGGCGATTGCAGACCGGCAATTCAGCCAGGCTCTGCTTGAGCTCAAGGCCATTGTTGCAGACTTGTCGGTGGTAGAGACGGAGCTTCAGGCGGAAGGTGCGCCGTGGACTCCGGGGCGGATACCTGATTGGCCATGATAAATTGCCTGGGAAATTGCCTGGGAAATTGCCTGGAACAGGCACATTCACCCGCGGGGGTCTCGCTTTGCTTAACGGGTGTTTGGGTGGGTGCTGCTTTGAAGTTAACGGACGCTTACCGAGGGCCCCGCTTTTGCGGGCATAACGTTTTGTTTCGCAGGGATGAAATTCAATATGTTTAAATGTCGCAGGGTTTTATGGGTTCTGCTTATTCTGACCATAATGGCTCCGGTACAGGTTTTTGGAAGCGACCCTGCTGAGGAATCCAAATACAGTGGGGATGTTAGCGAAGACACACCCCTGGAGGCGGTTGACGAACCGGACCCGGAATCAACAGACGGTAAAAAAACCAAAAAGGCAAAAGACCCCAATCGTGGGCGGTTTCTACCCATACCTATTTTTATCACCGAGCCTGCCATCGGCGAAGGCTTCGGTTTGGCCCTGACCTACTTTCATCGTCAGAAAGATGTTCCGGACGAACGATCCCTGGCTTCGATGCATTCAATCAGTGACGCGTCGAAAGAGCAGGCGCCACCACCGACCATTACCGGCGTTTTTGGAGCCTACACCAGCAACGATACAAAAGCCGGTGGTATTGGTCATATGAACACCTTCAAGGATGACCATATACGCTACACGGGGGTTGCAGCACTGGCGGATGTCAACTCAACTTTTTACCTGCTGGATCAACCCTTCAAATTCAACCTTCGGGGTACGATGGTCTACCAGGAAGTCCGGTTTCGTATTGGCGACAGCAAGTGGTTCTGGGGTCTAGGAATGTCCTATCTCGATGCCAGCAGCGCTTTTCGGGTGGATTTACCAGAAGACATCCCGCTTGATTTATTTCGCAAAGACCTGAAAAACAACGGCCTGGCAGTCAAAGTGGCATGGGATACTCGTGATAACACTGCACTGCCGAGCAACGGTCAACTCTTCGATCTTGCGCTCTGGCGTTATGATGAGACCGTTGGCGGTGATTACGACTATTGGAACGCCAAATTAAAATTAATCTCGTTCCATAAACTGAATGAAAAATTCGTGTTGGGCGCACGTCTCGAGGTTTCTGCCATTGATGGTTCTGCCCCATTTTTTGCCATCCCCTGGGTGACGCTGCGTGGTATTCCTGCATTGCGCTACCAGGGTGACCGGGTCGGTGTCTTCGAAGTGGAAGGCCGGTACAATTTGGCACCGCGTTGGGCAGTGCTTGGTTTTGCCGGTGCCGGCTCCGTTTCCAGCCAGAAGCCCACCATCGACACCGATCAAAGTATCTATAGCTATGGCCTGGGCGCGCGTTACAAGATTTTCGACGAACAAAATGTCTGGGTGGGTATAGATATCGCAAAGGGACCGGAAGAATTTAACTGGTATATCCAGGTTGGGCATGCCTGGTAGAGTCCGGCGATAAACAGCCGGGTGGACATCCGTGCTGATTCAAAATGTCCTGAAAACAGATTTACTCGTAGCGCAGGGCGTCGATCGGATCCAGTTGTGCTGCCTTGGCAGCCGGCACGATCCCGAAGATAATGCCCACCGCGGCACAAAAACCGAAACTCAGCATCACCGCCCATAGGGGTACATGGGCTGCCGGAAAGCCGGGCAACATGGCCGCGACCAGCGCGCCCAGGCCATAGCCGATGGCGACACCTACCAGGCCGCCAATCATGGTTAAGGTCAGTGCTTCGATCAGAAACTGCAACAGAATATCCTGCCGGGTCGCGCCCAGTGCCTTGAGGATACCAATTTCGCGGGTTCGTTCAGTCACCGAGACCAGCATGATATTCATGATGCCGATACCCCCAACCAGCAACGATATACTGACAATGCCGGCAGAAACTGCGGTCACCATATTGATGACGGTATTAAATGACTCCATAAGCTGTTCGGCGGTCTGAATCCTGAAGTCATCCGGCTCACCCGACTTCAAACCATGTTCCTTGCGCAAGGTCCGGCGAATCCGGTCTTTAACCTCTTCCTGCCGGTTCATGTCATCCACCAGGACCTGGATTTGGATATCCAGCTCCCTGGATGCACCCATGATGCGCTTGGCTGTTCCATAGGGCAGCAGCACAAAATTATCTTGTGAGAAGCCCAGTAACTCGCCCCGCTTCTCAATCACGCCAACGATCTTGCACCACTCATTACCCACACGAAAAAACTCACCAACGGCCTTTTTGGGCATTTTCAAGTCTTCGATTACATCCACGCCAACCGCACAGACCAGGCGCCGCCGCAGATCGTCATCGGCCGTGAAAAAGCGTCCCTCCTGAGGGTAAACACCATTGACATCCAGGTAGCTGGGGCCAATGCCAATCACGCGTGAGAACGACACCTGTGAGCGATAACTGATTGCGCCCTGGGCGCCCGTCTGGGTAAACAACACCGGTGTAATATGCGAAATACCATCAATGCGCTGCGAAATAATCTGCAGGTCTTTATCCCGCAATTTGGCGAGCCTGCCCTGCAATTGCTTTTTGAATGGTGTGTAGGAACGAATGGTCAGGGAGTTGCCACCCAGCCCCGCAAACTGTGCGTTGATGGTATAGGACAGACCTTGCACGATGGACACGACAGCGATCACCGAGGTTACGCCGATAATGATGCCCAGAGAGGTCAGCAATGAGCGAAAACCATGCGCCCGGATGGACTCCAGTGCTGAGCGGATACTCTCAAACAGGGCGAACATCAGCTTGTAACCTTATCCTGGCGGATGTCGGACTCAACCTTGCCATCTTCCAGCCGGATGACCCGCTCACAATGTGCAGCGATATCCGGTTCGTGCGTCACCATGATGATGGTCTGACCCTGCTGATGCAGTTGGTCGATCAAGGCCATGATCTCCTGGCTGGTCTTACTGTCGAGGTTACCGGTTGGCTCATCGGCCAGCAGTATGGCCGGGTTTCCAACCAGCGCACGGGCGATAGCCACTCGTTGGCGCTGACCACCCGACATCTGGTTAGGCCGTGAATCCATTCTGTCCCCGAGCCCGACATGGTTGAGCGCTTCACTGGCCATCCGTTTACGCTCCGTACGCGGTATTTGCCGGTAAACCAATGGTTGCATCACGTTTTTAAGGGCTGAAGCCCGGGATAAAAGATTGAAACTCTGGAATACAAATCCGATTTCACGGTTACGTGCTTTTGCCAGCTCTGCTTCGCTCATATCCCCAACGTTGGTTGCATTGAGAAAATAATCCCCCTTACTGGCCCGGTCCAGGCAACCAATGATATTCATCATGGTCGATTTTCCGGAGCCGGAAGCGCCAACGATTGCAACATACTCGTTGCGATAAATCTCTAGATCAACACCATCCAGTGCATTCAGCACCTGGTCACCCATTTCATATATTCGGTACACATCCCGGAACTGGATAACCGGGCTGTCTTTTTCGCCCGCTTGCATCAGTCGCTGATTTCCACGGTCACGCCGTTATCTTCATCGTCTTCGCCGTCATCCTC
>CALJWY010000120.1 GCA_937974465.1 uncultured Lysobacterales bacterium
TCCGTCAATCCAGCAGCGGTCCACCAGATTAAATTGTCCAATGCACTCATCTGGTTGTCCCCACTACATTCCAAACCGGGAGATGCGAAGCTTTGGGGGTCAGGCTGTTAGTTTCGGGTTGTGGGTGTTTTTTCCAGGCGCGCGGGAACCGGAACCTGGCAAACATCCAGTACCTTGGGTGGCTTGTGATGAAAAAATGATTGCTTGCGGTTACGGCGGTCTTGCAGCAAGGATTTAAAGCCCTTGCTATTGGTGTCGGATACATAGATATCCAGTCGTTCGCTGGGTGCGAGCGATGACGCCAGCCGCATCCGCTTGATCCAGCTGCGATCAAGGTCCTTTTCGATAATGCCATTATTGTTGCTGGGGCCGCGCTTGATGCGCTGCACCACATCCATGCCCCATACCACGCGTCCGAATACTGTCAAATTGCGGTCCAGGTATCTTGGGGCCTGGCCGATGACAATATAAAAATCCGTGCCGCTGCTATCCGGGTCATCGTTGCGGGCCATGGCGACGGTGCCGGGACAGTGTGTCAACCAGGCTTTGCCGCCGGTCTTTTTGTCGCGCGCCGCCGGAAACCCATTGATAAAGCCGGTAAAGGGGGCAAACAGGTCATCAGTCTGTACCGGGGTCCAGGCCATTTCCACCCAATCCTTGGCCTCATCCTTGTTCTTGGGTTTTTGTGGCCAGTCAATTTCAAACTCGGCTTTGAGCAGCGTCTTGATTTCAGTGCCATCCATATCGCTTTCATCACCGCCCTGTGCCACGAACCCATCGATCACGCGGTAAAAACTCAAGCCGCGATAAAACTGTTCTGCGAGCAAGGTCTTGAATTGTTTGACGGTTTTCGGTGCGAAATCCGGGTTAAGCTGGATTACCACAGTGCCTTCCTGTAGCTCCAGGTAGACCGTGTTGTCGGCATCGAGTGAGTTCCAGATCAGGTCATCCTGGGCCATTGCCAGGCTCGGCGCCATGCCGGGGCAGACCAGTAAACAGGTAAATATCAAGCGCTGGAGACGGGGAAGGAAGCGAGGATTGAACATGGTGTTACCGGTATCCATTGTGCATACCGGTAACAGTCTAGATGAATTTAATTGTTCCGCAAACAACGACGTGCGTTGCGCTTGAACAATAACTCAGGGCATTTGGATTTTATTGTTTTCCCTGCCCGGAACAACGATAGAAGAAGCCTGCTGCCGCTGCATCTCTTTCAGTTCTTCCATGGTCCGCTCAACGGCCAGTTTTGCAGCATCGCCAAAACCGGCAACGGCGCCTTCAAGTGAGTCCGTTTCGATTTCGAAGGACAGTGGCAAGGCGCCACCGGGGGTCATGATCTGTGTAGATCCGACAAATTGTACGGGTCGGCTGCTATCGACTTCACCATCAATGGTGACGGGGGTCATTTTGCGAATTGTGCCAACGCGGCTATCGGTAAAGACCTCTTCGCGGGTCAACGCATTTGCGTCCATGGTGATTTCTGGGCTTTCCATTTGACTCATAGTGGTTTCCTTTATTTGCTGTATAGCGAGGTGGGGTCAGTGACGAGAAAACGCAAGCTGACGCGTCGATTGCCGCTAAACCGCAAACGCAAACTACAAGGGCAGACCATAAAATCAAACTATACTATGAACAGGTGAGTATGAATCGCTTGTGCGTTGACACTGCACGGAAGGGGTTGGTGTACCATGAAGGTGTGTCTGCGGTGATTCGGACGGTTTGGGTGGCATGATGGCAGGAGTGAGAAAAAATGGGTAGTGAACAAAAAGGCAGGGTCCTGGGTGTTGGCGGCGTGTTTTTTCGCTCTACGGATCCGGGTCGGTTGGCCAAATGGTATGCGGAAACCCTGGGCATGGTCACCGAGGCCTGGGGCAGTACCCATGGAGCCAGTTTTTCGCCTGAAGGTATGCCGGACAATGCTTTTACGGTCTGGAGCACCTTTGCCGCAGACACGGAATACTTCGGTGATCGGCAACAGTCTTTCATGATCAACCTGGTGGTCGATGACCTGGACGCAGCTTTGGCCAATGTGAAAGCTTCCGGGTGCGAAGTTATCCCGGAAAAAGAGGAACATGACTTTGGCCGTTTTGGTTGGATCATAGACCCGGATGGCAATCGTGTTGAGCTCTGGGAGCCACCGGAAAAGATGCCGGTAAGCGAAAATTGAACAGCGCGCTTGAGGCACTGATGCGAAGAGTCGATGAACTGGAAGGCCAGTTGGCTTTTCAGGATGAACTGCATGAAAGCCTGAACGTGACCGTAGCCAGGCAGGACAGGGAAATCCTGGAGCTAAAGCGCCAACTTGTTTTGTTGAATGAACGCCTGAAGGAGTTTGGTGATGCAATCCCGGGCGCCGGGCCACAGGACGAAACGCCGCCGCATTATTGAAGCGGGTCACCAACCTGCATAGCCCGGGCTCCTGGCGCCGCTCAGAATGGTATCTGTAACGGCGCCTCCTGCATGCGACCCAGTTGTTCTCTCAAACCAAGCACCAGGTCTTCCCAGTAACGAGGTTCACCAAACCACGGAAATGCAATTGGAAACGCCGGGTCCTGCCAGCGTTTTGCCAGCCATGCCGCATGGTGGAGCATTCGCAGAGTGCGTAGCGCCTCGATCAGGTTAAGTTCACGCATGTTGAAGTGATAAAACTGTTTATAGCCATCCAATACATCTTTCATCTGCTCAGCCATCTCGTAAGTTTCACCAGAGAGAAGCATCCAGAGATCCTGTACAGCCGGGCCACTGCGGCAGTCATCCAGGTCGACAAACAAGGGGCCGTCACGCCAGAGTATATTGCCGGGATGGCAGTCACCGTGCAGGCGAATCTTGCTGAGCTGACCGGCGCGCTCAAACGAGGCCTCAATGGAGGTCATTAAATCTGCGGCCAGGCTGGAAAAAGCCGTCTCCAGGTGTGGCGGCAGCCATTGTCCCTGCAACAGCGTGCTAACAGCATCATGGCCAAAGCTCTGAACTGTCAGCTCCGGTCGCGTTTTAAATGGCTTCTCAGCACCAACTGCATGGATGCGCCCCAGAAAACGACCCAGCCAGAGACGGGTTT
>CALJWY010000121.1 GCA_937974465.1 uncultured Lysobacterales bacterium
CCCGATATTTAACTTCAATAAACACAAGGATTTTTTCATCTTCCATGATCAAATCGATTTCTCCAAAACGACTGGAGAAGTTTCGTTGCACCAATTTGAGACCATTGGAGTGCAGAAAAGATTCAGCGACTTTTTCCCAATATTGTCCAGAGCTTTTGCTCAATGGACGGCAGGCCATTGATAGGGAACTGGCTGACCTCCTGTAAATTGAGCCCAGGCAGGATCCCTGAGCAGGGTTCCATTGGCCTGTAAACGAAGTGAACCGATATTGCCGCTGAACTCTAAATCCGGGTCTTTCTGCATCAGTGGCAGCCACGGTAGCAGGTACCAGGCGTCACGGCCGAGCGCATATAAATTACCATAGGCGCCACCGCGCAAGCTCTCGAGCTTGGGCATGGTTTGCCCGGCAACCTGCAATTGCCACCGGGTGGTGGGAAATATAAGCTCGTTCAGATCCTGGTCAGATCCTGGTTCGACTTTTCCGCTATATACCCTGCTCATCGCATATACAGGAACATCACCAGCATTGTGAAACTTCAGCAAGGGTCGAAGTTCCCGGCCTTCTGCCGGGCTGGCCGCCATGAACACAAAGTCAAAATCATCACGGCGTACGGGTTCAAAAGACAGGTTTATTCCAAGCCTGCTTTGCAGGTCATCCTTGCGCTTTTTACTTTCATTGATCTTGAGTATCTCAGTCAGCATGTAGCTATGGTCATTCAAATCCGGTAAAAAGCGCGCGGCAGCAGCAATTTGACCGCCACCTTCTTCGAAAGCCCGTGTAAATGCCCTCTCGATTCGAGTTCCCCACGAATTATCCGGAGCCAGCACGATGGCCCGTTTCTGCCCCAGGGATAATGTACTGACGGCAATCATTTCCGCCTCTTTTGACTGCGATAATGACAGGCTGCTGACGTAGCGGGGTGATTCCGGCTTTGCCATGTCAGCGGGTCCTTCATTGAGCAGCAATACGGGTATGTCTACTTCTTCCAGGGTCGCCAGGGCCCTGGTGGAACTAATTCGTAAAGGACCTATGATTTGTGTGGCGCCTTCGGCGCGCGCTTGTATGTAGGCGCTGATGGCCGATTCGCTGTTTTTTCCACTGGAATAGAAGCGAATTACCGTGGTGCCGGGTTGTTCAAGGTATGCGCTTAATATGCCATCACGTATCGCAAGACTTGCCGATGCAAGGCCACCCTCAGCCGGCAACAGGACAGCAACCTGGGTGGGCGCCGGGAAAAATGCTGCATAACCTGAAGCCAGTTCAGCGAAGCCTGTTCTGTTTATGGAGTGTCCAAAGTGATAGTTCGCCCAATTGCGTGCAGCAGTATCCACGTCCCCGTTAACCATGGCTTGGCGGACTTGTAAGGACAGCTCAAGCCATTCGGTAAACTCGGGATCATAAGATTGACGGTCAATCATCTCCGTAAGCTGGCCCGAGGGGATTGACTCAAGCGACCGTATGATTTCCAGGGCCATGTCCGGAGTGTGTTCACTTACGCTGCCTGCCAATTCCATGACTTCTGTCAGGCTGCGGTCAGATGGCGTGAGCTGAGGGTCGTAGGACTTACCCTCGATGTCCGCGCCCTCAGTTCGAGCCGGTTGATCAATGTCAGTAGGAATGTCGGGAGCTGGCCGTGAAACTGATGTGCTACACGAATGTATAAACACCAATGAGGCACCTAACAGCAGCATTGGAATAAAACGTAATGTCATAGGATTTTTACAAAGTTGTTTGCCACGGAATGATAACCTATATCTCAGATTCGACCCGGATATTATTACTTTAGCATTATTGGGAATATTGTCATGTCGCAAACCGGCCTTTATCTTGTAGCAACACCCATTGGCAACCTTGAGGATATTTCCTACAGGGCTGTCAGGATATTATCCGAAGCCGATGTCATTGCCGCTGAGGATACCCGCCACTCACGTGTACTACTCGCCCATTACAACATATCCACGCCGGTTCTTGCTCTGCATGAGCACAATGAGGCAAGAATGGAGGAGCGAATTCTCGAACGTGTTTCCAATGGCGAAATGGTTGCGCTCATATCTGATGCCGGCACACCATTGATCTCAGACCCCGGGTTCAAACTGGTGCGCGCCGCAAGAAAAGCGGGCTTGGCTGTTTATGCGATACCCGGCCCCAGCGCCGTAACAGCAGCCTTGTCGGTCGCAGGACTGCCAACAGACCGGTTTGCATTTGAAGGCTTTCTGCCTGCCAAGGCCGCCGCGCGGAAAAGAAAACTTGAAAACCTGAGCCGTGAACCGCGAACCCTGGTATTTTTCGAATCCAGCCACCGTATCATAGAGGCTATCAATGACATGGCATTGGTGTTTGGTGGAGACAGGGTGGTAGCTATCTGCCGGGAATTGACAAAAAAGTTTGAAACGGTGTTACAAGCACCATTGGAAAGCTTGGTACAGAGCCTGGCAGATGATAAAAACCAGACCCGTGGTGAGTTCGTCATCGTTGTAACCGGCTTTGAAAGTAGTGAAAGCGAATCATTGTCCAATGCACTGAAAATGGCCACAGCCTTGTCAGAATTTATGCCCGGTTCACAGGCAGCAAGGGTTGCAGCCAAGCTGAATGCCGTGCCGCGCCGTGATGTTTACCGGTTGCTCGAAGAGTAGAAGCACCTTCTGCCGCTTAAATTTCAAAAGCACTACCAATGAGATTCCCGGTAGAGGACAATAGAAGTGAGAGTCGGCCAGGCAATCGCGTTTCCACCCTTGTGGTGGAAAGGAGGAAAGTCCGGGCTCCATAGGGCAGGGTGCCAGGTAACGCCTGGGGGGCGCGAGCCTACGGAAAGTGCAGCAGAAAATATACCGCCCGCCCCACCTTACGGTGTGGGCAGGTAAGGGTGAAATGGTGCGGTAAGAGCGCACCGCGCAGCTGGTAACAGTTTGTGGCATGGTAAACCCCACCTGGAGCAAGACCAAATAGGAAGGCAATATCGTGGCCCGCGATGTCTTCGGGTAGGTTGCTTGAGGATGCTGGTGACAGTTATCCCAGATGAATGATTGCCCACGACAGAACCCGGCTTACCGGCCGGCTCTCACTTTAGTTTAACCTGTCCATTGGGCCGCTAGCACGACCCTGGCTTGCTCAGATACACTTGTACTTGAGCTTCCTTCACCCAATAGCGCTGCTATTGGATTCAGTCCAGCTCGGCGTCCAACTGCACCTGTTCTGCGCTAGGGCCGCGCGACCCGCCCAATGTACAGGTTGCCCCCATGTTGCACCAGTCCACAATTCCTGGCTTGTCCAGATTCACCTGAGCTTGAGCTTCCTTCAAGACATAGCTCTGCTATGTCTTTATGCCGGGCATCCTGCCCTCCACCCCTTTGGGGTCAGTGTCGCTGCGCTCCCCTGGACTAAATCGCTCCCGGCGATTTGGTCAGTCCAGCCCGGCGCCCAGGCAAATCTGGTCTGCGCCAGAAACCGCGGCCCGGCACAACATGGCGGTTTGGCCTTTTTTATATGGGTTCTCGGTGTATTTGAGTTGGAAATCTACGTACCCAAGCGGGGATGCGGGGATTTCCAGCCGGGACCGTAGCCTGCCGGGAGCAGGCTCCGAGCGCACATGGATGTGCTTGCAGCGTGTGCCGGGTGGAAATCCCCGTAGCGCCGCGCCTGGCTGGCACAAGTCTTTAATCTAAGACATAGCGCTACTATGCATTTTTTGATCCCGCTCGGCGCCCAGACAAATCTGGTCTGCGCCAGAAACCGCGGCCCGGCACAACATGGCGGTTTGGCCTTTTTAATATGGGTTCTCGGTGTATTTGAGTCTGGAATCCACGCACCCAAGCGGGGATGTGGGGGCTTTCAGCTGGGACCGTAGCCTGCA
>CALJWY010000122.1 GCA_937974465.1 uncultured Lysobacterales bacterium
ACCCTGATGCCGGTGCTGTCGGTCAAACCACCGATACCAGCCACGGAAAACATTGTCCTGCGACCGTTTGCAGAGCCGGCCCCGAACCGCACCATCGCACTGGTCTGGCGCAACAGTTCGCCGCTGGGTGGTTTCTTGCGCAAACTGGCCAAGTGCCTGAAGGTAAAGCCTGCATCACTGCTTAAGCCATAACCCCTGTAGGAACCGCGTCCCCGCGGCGAATGGTGCAACTTGAAATGTTACCTTCGTCAAAGGCAACGTCATCCCCGGCTTTGCCGCTCACCTCACCTGCAGGAGCTTACCTGGAGCTTTGCCGCGAGGGCGCGGCTCCTACAGACCCTCCAGCAACTCGTCGTCGCCACCTTCCTTGACACCCTCGAACAATGGTGTTGACAGGTAGCGCTCACCCGTATCCGGCAACATGGCCAGGATCACAGAACCTGGCGCAGCCTCGGCGGCGACACTCAGGGCGGTAGCAAAGGTACCACCGGCAGAAATTCCACAGAAAATACCTTCTTTGATGGCCAGGGATCGCGCTGTTTCAATGGCTTCATCATCACTGACGGTTAACACCTCATCGATCACACTACGGTCCAGCACCGATGGAATAAAGTCTGGCGTCCAACCCTGGATTTTATGCGGCGCCCAGTCGTTGCCCTTTAACATCGCAGCACCTTCCGGCTCGGTGGCAATCACTTTCAGGTCCGGTCGGGCGGTCTTCAAAATTTCACCGGTACCGGTGATCGTGCCCCCGGTTCCCCAGCCTGATACATAGTAGTCCAGCTGTCGACCGGCGAAGTCGCGAATGATCTCAGGTCCCGTGGTATTGCGGTGGTATTCCGGATTGGCAGGGTTGTCGAACTGCTCTGTCATAAACCAGCCATGCTTCGCAGACAGGGCCTTGGTGATGCGTAACATACCCGTTGCACGTTCTGCTGCAGGTGTTAACACCACGCGTGCACCCAGTGCCCGCATCAGTTTGCGGCGTTCAATAGAAAATGATTCGGCCATCACTGCAACAAATGGATAACCCTTGACTGCGCACACCATGGCCAGCGCAATACCCGTGTTGCCGGAAGTTGCTTCGACCACGGTCTGCCCGGGCTGCAACACACCCCTGCGTTCAGCGTCTTCAATAATGCCAATCGCCAACCTGTCTTTGACAGACGACATTGGATTGAACGCCTCTACTTTTACATACATATCAACGTCGGCAGGCGCCAGGTGGTTGATGCGTATTACGGGTGTTCTGCCGATGGTTTCCAGAATATTGTTGTAGATCACGGTGTTGTCCTTTTGTTGTGCTGGTAAGAATTAATATAGGTCAAAAACAAACGCTGCGCAGGACGGGGCTACCTGCAGCGGGGCAAACTACGCCTGCATTAAATCCCTGAGTGATGCGCCGGTGGCTAACCGGGGTGCGTTCTTGCCAACGCCGGCCGCACGCTGGAGAAACAGATCCCTGATCGTCCAGCTGCGTTTCACCACCGCCAAACCAATGCGCCTGGCAGGTGACAGAGCGTCGATACTGAACAGACTGCGCAATGCATGCATACCAAATGCCATGGCCTCGGACTCGGAACGCCGGTAGCGGTCGTAGCCCTGCAATACCTTTGCTGAACCGATATCACCGCCGGCAAGCCGCACCCGGATCAGCGACTCGGCCAGGGCGGCAGCGTCTGCGAAACCCAGGTTGACCCCCTGGCCAGCGAGTGGATGAACGACATGGGCAGCATCGCCGATCAGCACTGTGCGTTTTGACGCATAGCATTCGCTCAGTCGCATACTGAGTGGGAAGGCAGCGCGTGGCCCGCAGCTCTCAACCTGCCCCAGCCAACCCTCGCTGGCCCTATCCAACTCTTCGTTAAAAGCTTCCGCATCCAGCTTCATCAGGCGTTCTGCCTGGTCGGAGGGTTGCGTCCAGACGATCGAGGAGCGGCCATCTTCAAGCGGCAGAAAAGCAAGGGGTCCACCGCTTAGAAAACGTTGCCAGGCCACACCCGGGTTCGGTTTTTGCTTGCGCACAACCGCCACCAGGCCTTGCTGGTTGTAGCTGAAATGATCCTGGCGTATGCCAAGAGCTTTGCGTACGCCTGATACTGCACCGTCGGCGCCCACCACCAGCGTGGCGGCCACTACCTTACCACTTTGCAGATAAACATGATTGCTGTTGTCGCCGAATTCGATTCTGTCCAGTTGATCGGGACAATAAACATCGACCAGCCCACCTGATCCGACGACCTGCCAAAGCGACCATTGCAGCAGGGCATTCTCTACGATCGTGCCCAGTCTCTCCATGTTAAAAGCGGGCGCATCAAACAACAGCGGGTCAGACTCCACACCGTCCTCAACCTGCATACGCCGATAAGGCCGGTTGCGGCTGGCGTTAACGGCTTTCCAGGCAGCAGCCTGCTCCAGGATCGCCGCAGACCCCGGCGAAATAGCGGATACGCGTAAGCCAACATCATCTTTGCTGTCGAAGGGCCTTGGTTCGCGGGCTTCCACCAGCGCCACCGAAAAGCCGCTACGTGACAACAGGCTGGCAAGACACGCGCCAACCATACCGGCACCAATAATGACCAGGTCGTAGTGTGAATTGTTCATCCGGGCCTCAGCACCTCACCCATCGCCAGGCGGGGAATACGTCCACGATAGCCCATGGCTTTGAGAGCCGATTTACGGCGCAGCGAGGGTGACAGGGCATGTGCCAGCAGGCCGGTGGTTCGAAGCCCTGCTGCCAGCGTTGACGGATGCGCAAAAAGCCTCGTCATGCCATCTGATGCGGCGATCGTGCCACGCTGGTCCTGGCGCCGCCAGCGGCTGTATTGATGCAGCAATCCACTGGCACCGGGGTCATCCGCGTAGTCATCGGCCAGCACCTCTGCCAATACCGCGGCATCACGCAGCGCAAGGTTAAAACCCTGTGCACCGATCGGATGGATGGCATGCGCTGCATTGCCCAGGATCACCAGGCGCTCGCGCACGTCCTGTTTGGCCCGCGCCAGTTTTAACGGATACGCCGAGCGCTTGCCTGCTTTTAAGAAAGCGCCCAGCTTATTACCAAAACGCTCATGCGCACGGGTGATGAAGGTTTCGTCGTCCAGCTCCAGGATTTCCTGTGCACGATCACTTGCCACCGACCAGACCAGCCCGCAACGGGTACCTGTATGCGGCAGCACTGCGAAAGGCCCGGTTTCGGTCAAACACTCGTAGGCACGTCCCTCGTGTGCGATTTCAGGTGTGATATTACAAATCACCGCAGTTTGACCGTAATCCCTGAATTCGGTAGGAATCTGTAAACGATTGCGGATAAATGAATTGGCGCCATCTGCGGCAACCACCAGGCGGGCCTGTAGTTCGCTTTCAACACCGTCGGATTCGAGATGCAAGGTTGTGGTTGCTCCGCCAATGTCGATATCCTTGACTCGTGCCGGACTGATCACCTCGATGTTTTCAAGTTGCTGGAGCCGGCTGGTGACCGCCACGCCAAAACGGCGCGCCTCAACCACGTGGCCATACTCGGTCAATCCCAACTCCGCAGAATCAAGGGTCACCTGCCCCGGCCGGTGCAGTTCCGTAATATAGATCTTGCGGATGGGTGTGGCATCCGCCTTAAGCGACTCCCACAAACCGATTGTGGACAGGATGCGACAGGAACTATGACTGAGCGCAAGCGTTCGATCATCGTAACTCGGTTGCTCTGCTGCCTTGTACGGAACTGCCTCGATAACCTTGACTGAATAACCCAGTGGTGCAAGTGCGACAGCCAGGCTGGCACCGGCCAGGCCTCCACCAACGATGGCAATGTCGCAAGTATTATTCACGACGCCATCAGTGCCTCGATATCGTCGATGCTCTTACAGATACCCGAGGTGATGACATCCGCTTCATCGCGAGTGACCGCGACATTGTCTTCAATACGAATGCCCATGCCGCGCCATATCTCGTTGACCGCCATCGCCGTTTCGGGAATGTAAATACCCGGCTCTACCGTCAACACCATGCCGGGTTCCAGCACCCTGGAATGACCGTCAACCTCGTATTCCCCAACGTCATGGACATCCAGACCCAGCCAGTGACCCGTGTTGTGGACGTAATAGTCCTTGAAGTGCTCCTCTTCGAGGGCTTCTTCGAGGCTGCCCGTCATGATACCCAGGTCAATCATACCCTCGGTGGCGACACGCACAGCCGTTTCATGCACCTGGTCCCAGGGATTACCTTCACGAACTTCATCAATGGCTTTCAACTGCGCTGCCAGCACGACCTCGTAAAGGTCTTTTTGCGGGCCGCTGAATTTTCCATTGATCGGGAATGTGCGGGTGATATCCGAGGCATACCCGTCATACTCTGCCCCGGCATCAATCAACAACAGGTCTCCATCATTGAGGGTGTCGCGGTTGCTGATGTAATGCAGAACACAGGCATTGGCGCCACCACCGACGATCGGAACATACGAAGCCTCGCACTGGTTGCTGGTGAAGGTATGCAATAGTTCCGCATGAATCTCCGCCTCATTCATTCCCGGCCTGCAGACCTGCATCGCCCGCCGGTGGGCAGCCTCGGCTACCCGTGCTGACTTGCGCATGGCGGTAATTTCGGTACGGCTTTTGAACAGCCGCATTTCATGCAGGCTATGATCGAGCGCAACGATTTCATCCGGCGCCAGGAACTTCTTGCGGGTTTTGGCTTTGAACTCACTCAACCAGCCAATCAGGTTCTGGTCGAATTCCGGGTCTTTGCCCAGGTCGTGGTAAATCCTTTCCCGGTCATGCAGCAGGTCCGGTAAACGCTGGGCCGCTTCACTGATCGGGAATGCTTCATCAAAACCGTACTGGGCAACGGCGCCCTCGGTGCCTGCGCGCGGTCCATCCCACATTTCACGCAGAGCGTCCCGCTCGCGGCAAAACATAATCACCTCACCACCCTTGTCCTGCGGTAACAGCACCATCATGGCCTCCGGCTCGGAAAATCCGCTCAGGTATAGAAAGTCACTATCCTGGCGATAGGGGTAGGCTGCATCCCGGTTGCGTATTTTCTCCGCTGCGGCACGCACAATTATGACCGACCCACTACCAGCGATATCCATCAGCTGGCTTCGCCGTTTTGCATATTCCTTTTGTTTAATCATGTTTCTTCTTTCAATGTTTGTGAAAAGTTTTAATGAATAAAATCCTGTTCATCCGGACCGCGGAAGTCCTCCCTGATCATCAGGATAGCCACGCGAACGTACTCGACGATTTCAGCGAATGCGTTTTCATCGTCTTCACTTTCTTCGGTATCGACCACTTCCGCGATTGAAATTTGTTGCAGGTCGCTCAAGGCCTCATTGACCTCGTCCGACATGGCGTTAACGGTCTCGTCTCCACTGCTGCCCAAACCCGCAAGGAAGCCACTGCACCACTGCGCCAACGCCATGGTTCGCTCCTCCAGGGTCTCATCATCATTTGGCAGCCACAATGCCAGGCTCATGTCCTCATCCGCCAATTGCGCGCGGCTCGCATTGAGTAGCTCTTCCAATGATATTTTAAAGCCTGAACCGGGCCCGTTAACCAGTTCCAGCATATCCAGCAGACCCATGTACGCGTCCAGGCTGGCATCCGGCAGGCGGCACAGTAAGCCGCAAGCAACACCATGGCACTCTGCCAGTTCCAGTGCATCAAGATTACCCTGCGCAATCGCCAGCGTATGTTCAAAATCAGGTAAGCGGGTGGCACTCATGGTGGTTGGTCTCGAAATCGGGGCTCAGTTAAGCGATGGTATCAGGTGGGCAGATTGCTTCAAAGTACGATTATGAATTTGTCGCCGACTGCACATTGCTGATTGACCCATATTACCTGTCAAATTATAGTGTTGACATGGATTCCTTAGAACAAACAGATAAAGATCTGGAACGGCTGGAAAAGCAACTGCGAAACCTGCTCACACAAATCGAAAAACTCCGCGAAGAAAATCAGTCTTTGCATAACCGCCAGGAAGCATTGGTTAATGAACGCGCTTCGTTGGTGGCAAAGAATGATGAAGCACGCACCAAGGTAGAGGCCATGATCAATCGCCTCAAGGGCTTGGAGCAGGCTTAGCGCATGGAGAACGCCACCTCTGAACCAATTACGGTTTCCATTTTGGATCGTGATTACCAGTTTGCCTGCCAACCTGATGAGCGCAATGCACTCAAGGAGGCAGCCCTGTTTCTTGATGAGCGCATGCGGTCCATAAAAGGTGCGGGCAGATTGATGTCCCTGGAGCGCATTGCCATGATGACGGCATTGAATCTTTCCGACGAATTACTCAAGTTACAAAAGAACGAACAGCATCGCCAGGAAAACGTCGATAGCCGAATTCGAATGCTTGCTGACGAACTCGATGATGCGCTGGACCAAAAATTGGGCTAGAATAACTTTGCCCTCTGTGGTGTTAGCCAGTAGGCCTGATAGAAACCTTGTCCCTAATTTGTAACCTCGGGGTGGCACATCTGAATGCTGTTGTGCATGTTCGTCCACGTGCGAAAAGCCTGAAGCGCAGACAGCCGTCCCACTTGAACCTCTTGGTTCAAGGTAATCAGGTCCACAGCGGCATCCACGGAGGGTTTTTTATGCCCCCGCTTTTTTCCGAACCTCTTCAGGCAGTAGTCTCGGCGCCCGGTCACTCTTGAGAAACGCAGCGATGCTCCAGACACGTGATCCATCATCCAACGATATTAAAAACCGGCTACGACAGTCACTTCGTGATAAAAGAAGCAAGCTTTCCGCCGCTACCCGAATCGCCTGGAACGAATCTATCGGCAGGCAGGTTCTGAAACTTGTCGAAGCATATAACGCAAAATCCATTGCCTGCTTTTCCCCGTTCAATGGCGAACCAGACATCACCCCGGCCTACCAACATTTAATGGTGAGTGGCTGCCAGCTTGCATTGCCGGTTATTTCCGCCGGTTCGGATCACGCCATGGAGTTCCACCACTGGCAGGCTAACGCCAGGATGGTCGCTAACAAGTACGGCATCCTGGAACCGGTCGGTGGTCAAGCCGTATCACTGGCCGATTTTGATATGCTGATTCTGCCGCTGGTAGGTTACGACCGACATGGAAACCGGCTGGGGATGGGCAGTGGCTATTATGACCGGCACCTTGAATCACTGCGGCATGCTGACAGGCCATTGCGGGTTGGTCTCGCCTATAGTCTGCAGGAAATTGAGCCCGTTGATAAAAATATTTGGGATATTCCCCTTCATGGTGTTGTAAATGAACGTGGATGGTTTACATTTGTACCTTGAAGCGAGTTAAACATTTTGAGGAGATTTGAATGAAGCATTGGCTGGTAAAAAGTGAGCCCGAGGTTTTCAGCGTTGATGATTTGGCAGCGTGTCCGGACCAGACGCGCTGGTGGAAACATGTACGCAATTACCAGGCCCGTAATTTCATGCGGGATGACATGCAAATCGGCGACCGGGTATTTTTTTACCATTCCAACACCGATATACCAGCCATTGTCGGCGTCGCAGAAATTGCTTCGGAGCCATACCCGGACCCGGATGCCTTCGATCCGACCGCCAAGTACTTTGATCCCAAAAGCGATCCTGAGAATCCACGCTGGTTCCTGGTGGACATTCGCCTGTTGACCAAGCTCGATCAGCCGATTGCGTTGCGGACCATCAAAGAACACGCGGAGCCCCTTGGTGACCTGCCCCTGATCCGCAAGGGTAACCGCCTCTCGGTGATGCCGGTCGCACAGGAACAGTGGGATTACATCCTGTCGTTGAAAGCCGCATGAACCAGGATGATCTGAAACGCCTGGTTGGCGAAGCCGCGCTGGATTTTGTCCGGCCCGATAGTGTGATCGGTGTTGGCACCGGCAGCACGGTTAACTGTTTCATCGAAGCGCTGATCAAAAGCGGCATGAGAATCGAAGCAGCCGTCTCCAGTTCAGAGGCAACAACGTCCTTGTTACAGGCTGGCGGTATCGAGGTTATTGACCTCAACCAGACAGGTGGCCTGGACATATACATTGATGGCGCCGATGAGTTTGACGCGCACAGGCGTCTGATCAAGGGCGGAGGCGCCGCCCTGACCCGTGAAAAAATCGTCGCGGCAGCCAGCAGAAAATTCGTTTGCATCGCTGACCAGAGTAAACAGGTTGGGGTTCTCGGCGCCTTCCCCCTGCCAATAGAAGTGATACCGCTTGCCCGCAGCCTTGTGGCGCGTAAGTTGGTGGGTCTTGGTGGCCAACCGGAATGGCGTGAAGGTGTCGTCACCGATAATGGCAACTGGATTCTCGACGTTCACAACATGGACCTGGTAGACCCGGTCGGCATGGAAAAAGCCATCAATAACCTGGCTGGAGTGGTGACCTGTGGATTATTTGCACTGCGTCCTGCAGATCTTGTTTTAATGTCAACTGAAAGTGGGGTTCAACAACTCTGACCCCTATCAACTTCATTTGATTGGATTTTTTCATCTCGTTTACATATACTTACCGACCCGGTAGTGGTTTTCAGCATGGACAGCTGGAATACGGGAAAACGTTCTTAAGCTATTAAGTTCGTTAGGTTTCAATAACTTGAACAGGGATGTGATGACATGAAATCGACCATTCTTCTGACGACCGCGTTATTTCTGGTCAGTGCCCCATCGCCCGATTCAACAACAATTTCAGAAATTTCCGGTGGTTTTCTCTCCAACACCACCGAGAGTGGATTGATGGCTGCTGATAAATACTCTGACCTGTCAGGGGCAGCAAAGCTTTCTAAAATGGGTGAAACATCACCGACAAAGCTAAACCTTGAGGTTGCTCACGCAGCAGTGGACTCAGGCCTGGGTCCTGACAAGAACCGCTGATCTTTTTAAAATATCCGATATCCAGGCACCCGATTGTTCGGGGAGTAGCGCTTCCAGAAACACACTGAACTCTTCAACAAGTTCCTGGCAGTGCCGACCGGTTCCCGAACCAGAAAATCCAGTATATATCCTGCGCACCCCAGGCAAGAATTGACAAGCTCAGCGCCAGGGCTATCAGTCGCAACACTTCAGCACCCCGCCATCAAATAATGCAGGCCAGCCTGCGGGACTGCGTGATTGTTTTGGCG
>CALJWY010000123.1 GCA_937974465.1 uncultured Lysobacterales bacterium
TCCCTGACAGCCTTGTTGATACGGGTGAAATCCTGGTAAACCACTCGGCCTGCACCAATATTCATGTGTCCGACTTCGGAATTTCCCATTTGTCCATCGGGGAGTCCTACGAATTCGCCAGATGTTTCGATGGTGGTATGGCAACCCAGCTGATTCAGCCTGTCCATATGCGGCGTTTCTGCCTGGCTAATAGCATTGTCCTCGGCATCCTGCCGGTAGCCCCAACCGTCCAGGATCATCAATACCAATGGCCCGGGAAATGCCCGGGTCACCTGCGAATTATGTTCGATATCTGTCATTTAATTCCCAAAATTCCGTTACGCCGGATCAATATGGTCCAGTATTCAGTCACAAAGAAATCTTCAGTCTTTGCTTGTAGTATTCATCGTCATCAAAATTGCATGGGACTCTTGCAAATTCACACCCACGCCACCACATGAAATTGGCGCGCGTTCGAGTTGTTGGCAAAATGGTTAGATTGATCCGAAAACTCTTACCGCTGTAAAGGTATTATTTCATAACATCCGGCCAACCGCAGTTTAATACAATGCACAGAGTGTGGAAATGTAAAAGGTTGTGGCTGGCAGATGATGCAACCGGGTAAATGTCAGGAGATATAAGCGTGGAACAGTTGATTGAATTTGCAGGTAACCATGGCGCGCTGGTGGCCGGGTTTGTAGGTGTTATCCTGTTGCTGATCTGGTCAGAAATCAGCCGGTATACAAGGGGATACAGTGAGTTGACACCCGCGCAGGCTGTTCAGAAAATAAACCAGGGGCAAACGAGTATCGTTGATATCTCAGCGGCAGCAGACTTCGCAAAGGGTCACCTGGTTGGATCACAACATATCGCACTGTCCCGTTTCAACCAGTCGGACCCGGACCTGGAGAAGATTAAAACGGACCCCATACTTGTGGTCTGCAAAAATGGTCAGACAGCGCATCAGGCAGCAGCAAAACTGGTTAAACAGGGCGCGACTGATGTGGCAGTGCTCAAAGGTGGCGTCACTCAATGGGCGGCTGACCAATACCCTCTTGCACGCAAATAAACAATCGCTGTCTGGTTATTCAGATGGCGTAATGAGATAATTTCGCTCTTGTCGAATCACCGCATGGTGACAGACATCTACAATTTAAACCAAAGAGAAACAGAATCATGGCAGAAGAACAGAACCAGGGTGCTGCGGCAGAAGAGCAACAGCAAGAAGCACAATTTCAGCTCCAGAAATTATACGTTAAAGATGTTTCTTTCGAGCTACCCAATGCGCCACAAATTTTTCAGGAAGACGGTCAGGTTGAGATCAAAATGAATCTCGCGCAGCGAGTTGAAAACCTGGCTGAAAATGTTCATGAAGTGGTGCTGACGGTTACTGTGACCGCCACCATGGGTGAAAAAACTGCTTACCTGGTCGAAGTCCAGCAAGCCGGTATATTTTCGATCATGGGCTTGAATGAACAGGGCCAGCATGCTGCCCTTAATACACTTTGTCCGCATACCTTATTCCCCTATGCGCGCCGCTCAATTACGGATATGGTGGCTGATGGTGGTTTCCCTCCATTGGTATTACAACCTATCAATTTCGACCAGATCTATGCGCAGCGTTTGCAGGAAGCGCAGTCACAGGCAAGTGAAGCGGAAAACCTGGAAGTCCAGGGCAACGCCTGATTTAAAAGCGCCATGACTGATAAGGTTCCAGATATAGCAGTGTTGGGTGCCGGTTCCTGGGGAACCGCATTGGCACTGCAACTGGATCGCAGTGGCTGCAAATGTATTTTGTGGGACCGCGATACGGAAAATATTCTGAAAATTCGTGAACTCCGACGAAATGAACGCTACCTGCCGGGCATCGAAGTCCCGCTTTCCATACAGATAGAAACAGACATGCTGACCGCCGTGCAAGCGGCCGATCATGTATTGATGGTCACACCCAGCCATGCGTTTGCCACGATTATTCGCGAGATCCGTGAGGTGCTTAAGCCCGGGCAGGGGATTGCCTGGGGTTGCAAGGGCTTCGAGCCTGGCAGTGGCCGCTTGCTGCACGAGGTGGCGCAGGAATTGTTACCTCAAGACACCCCCCTGGCTATTGTCACCGGGCCGTCTTTTGCCAAGGAGGTTGCCCGAAACCTGCCCACAGCGGTAACCGTGGCTGGTTCTGACAGCCAATTCACCAATACCCTGGCCATGGCCCTGCATGGGGGTCGTTTTCGCGCCTACAACAGTCATGACATGGTTGGTGCCGAACTTGGTGGTGCGGTCAAAAATGTGATGGCGGTAGCGACGGGCATATGTGACGGCATGGAACTTGGCAACAACGCCAGGGCAGCACTGATCACACGTGGACTGGCTGAAATGATGCGCCTGGGCGCCGCCCTGAATGCAAAACCGGAGACCTTGATGGGACTGGCGGGGGCAGGGGATTTGATCCTGACCTGTACCGGTGATCTGTCACGTAACCGGCAACTGGGACTGAAGCTGGGAAAGGGCAAGTCGCTGCAGCAAGCTCTTGAGGAGATCGGCC
>CALJWY010000124.1 GCA_937974465.1 uncultured Lysobacterales bacterium
ATACTCTCAAACAGGGCAAACATCAGCTTGTAACCTTATCCTGGCGGATATCGGACTCAATCTTGCCATCTTCCAGCCGGATGACCCGCTCACAATGTGCAGCGATATCCGGTTCATGCGTCACCATGATGATGGTCTGACCCTGTTGATGCAGTTGATCAATCAAGCCCATGATCTCCTGGCTGGTCTTACTGTCCAGGTTACCGGTTGGCTCATCGGCCAGCAGTATGGCCGGGTTTCCAACCAACGCACGGGCGATAGCGACACGTTGGCGCTGACCACCCGACATCTGGTTAGGTCGTGAGTCCACTCTGTCCCCGAGCCCGACATGGTTGAGCGCTTCACTGGCCAGCCGTTTGCGCTCCGCACGCGGTATTTGCCGGTAGACCAGCGGTTGCATCACGTTTTTAAGCGCTGAGGCCCGGGATAAAAGATTAAAGCTCTGGAATACAAACCCGATTTCACGGTTACGTGCTTTTGCCAGTTCCGCTTCGCTCATATCCCCGACGTTGGTTGCATTGAGAAGATAATCACCCTTACTGGCCCGGTCCAGGCAACCAATGATATTCATCATGGTCGATTTCCCAGAGCCGGAAGCGCCAACGATAGCGACATACTCGTTACGGTATATATTGACATCAACACCATCCAGTGCATTTAGCACCTGGTCGCCCATTTCATATATCCGGTACACATCCCGGAATTGGATAACCGGGCTGTCTTTGTCGCCCGCTTGCATCAGTCGCTGATTTCCACGGTCACACCGTTATCTTCATCGTCTTCGCCGTCATCCTCAATTTCCTCGACGGCCTCACCATCATTCAGGTTTCGTAAAACGCGGTATGGGCCGGAGATGATGGTGTCTCCCTCCTTGAGGCCACTGATGACCTCCTGGTCACTGTCGCTTGAAATACCGACCTCAACATCCCGCCTGACCGCTTTGCCGTCCTGCATAAGAAAAACATGAGCCTGCTCTTCCTTGCCTTCCACGTTGTTGTCTTCGTTGCCTGTGCTGGCATCCTCATCAAACAGAACCGCCTGCACGGGTACTGCGAGAGTTTCTTCGCTGCTTTGGGTGTAGATGTCTGCACGCACGCTCATGCCGGGCCGGATGGTCAATTCATCCTGTTCATCCAGCAGGATTTTCACCAGGAAAGACAGGCTGGCCTGGCCGGGTGTCTGCCGGGCAACGGATGCGATCGACTGGATGGTTCCGGATAACGGCGTGTCCGGGTAGGCCGCCGCGAAGATATCCGCAGCCTGGCCTTCTCTCACCTGGGCAATATCCGCTTCGTCAACCTGTACTTCCGTCAGTGTTTCAGAAGGGTCCGCAATCACCATCATCGTGGAACCCGGGATATTGGTGGTGCCGGCAATTACAGTTTCACCCACCTTCAGATCAAGCTGGATAACAACACCATCGATCGGTGACCTGATGCGGGTCTTGCTGAGTAATTCCTGCGACTGGTCCAATGCTGCGCGGGCCTGTAACAGCGATTCCTGCAGGGAGCGAAGGTCGACCTTTGCCAGGGCCAGCTCACTTTCCAGTACTTCAAAACTGTCCTCATCCACCAGGTTCTTTGCAAACATGGTTTTCTGCCGCTCAAACCGATCTGACAGTGTCTTGATTTGAAGTCGCTGGCGTTCGATGGCGATCTGCTGGATACGCACCCGGGCTTCGGCCTGTTCCACCTGCGCCTGGTAGGTTTTGGGATCCAGCGTGATCACAAGGTCGCCCTTCCCGACATGATCCGCCTCTTCGACATGCAGTTCGGTCACCTGGCCGATCACCTCGGATCTCAACTGGACCTGTTCACGGAAAGCCAATGTGCCGGAGGCCAGGATTGAGCTTTTGATCAGTTTCAGCTCAACCGTTTCAATTTCCACCTGCTTGGCATCACTGCCTCCGGTGAACTTCGAAATCAGGGGCAGGCCAACCAACAAGGCTACCAGCACGGCAAAAATTAGAATTTTTTTCATAGGTTGGTGCCGTCAGACCATCAAAGCCCAAATACCAAACACCAGGGCCCACGGAACCACCGCGATAACCGTTGATTTGATGATGTCGGCGCCGGTCCAGCGCGCAAAGCCGATACTCATCAGGAAAATCGACCAGAAATGAATCAAGGTCAGTGAGCTTGCCCACCTGAACCAGGGTTCACCCGGAGACGCATGAACCAGTAAAGAGTTTAGTGAAAGTACCGCCAGGCTCTCGGATGACAGTTGGTTGGAATCCGCCATCAGTATCAGGACAAACGCCGCCACTGTGCCAAACACACCGACAAAACTCGACCATACCGTGAATGAAAACCAACTGCCGTAACCGATATCCGCGCCGGTGGTAATCTTGTTGGCAAGATGTAAATAGGTGGACTGGATGGTGTAAATCACCACGGTCATCACCACAATGGCAATGATAGTTGTCCACATCATCCGGCCGGGTTGCATAAACTGCCTGGCAGCGTCGGCACTTTCGGCGCGTCTTTCCACTGGAATGTTGCGGATATTTTCTTCAACCAGCCATTCAAAATCGACCCAGTTGTAATAAAACATAAACAGCCCGCAGGCCAGCAAAATAGTGATCAGAAGCGGCCACCATAACCAGGCTGTATGCTGCTTGACCTCATCAAATGCCTTGCCCGGGGACGCAACGATGTCCACCATTGCATTAAAAACGGAATATGAACTACCAGCCACCGTATTTCTCCCTTTTTAGCGAACAGGCCGACAGCATTGCGCAAATCGAACCGATAAGTATTGATCAGGGTCAAGTATTCAACATTTCTCCCCCGTTACAAAAGGGTCGAAAGTATGGGTTACGAATACAGAGGCTCGGCAGCATCAACTGCCACCGCAAAAAATAAGGCGGCATTACGACTTTGCGGTATCAAGCTATTGATATAACGCACGGCTAAATTTTACCTCCGCGAACCTTAACCTAAGCTTAAATGTGCTTTAAGCAAACTGTAAGCAAACCTTCCATATCCTTCGCGTCAGTACCGCTCAGAAGAGTCTGCCGGATTCATTCAAAAATCCTTTAAAGACTCCAATTAAGGGTGGTCTTTTTTGTTTAAATTTAAGCCGTTAACCGAGGAGAAAGATAATGAAAGTCAACTCGCCCGCCGCTTCGCGCGCGGTATCTATCCTTGTTGCAGTTCTGACCATCAGCCTGATATCTTTACCAACGACCGCTTTGGCAAAGAGCTCTGGAACTGACAATTTTGGAAAGTTTGAAAAATCTACACTGGTTACCCCTCAAGACTTTATTGAACATGCCGCTTCCCAGGAAGTTGATATTCACGACCTGTTCTTTGAGCTTAGGACATACGAAGGTACGAAATCCTGCTTGCTGTGTCATGAGGACGAAGGTATCCAAATGCTGGATAGCGCTCACTTCAAACAGGAAGGTACCGCTACCAACCTGTTAGGCCTGGAAAATGGGATCCATGGTAAGAACGATCTACTCAACAATTTCTGCATCGCAGTTGCAACCAATGAACCACGTTGTTCACAGTGTCACGCTGGTTATGGTTATGAAAATGCTGATTTTGATTTCACCAATCCTGAAAATGTTGATTGCCTGGTCTGCCATGATCAGTCCAAGACCTACAAGAAAAGCAAGACCAACAGCGGTTGGCCCGACCCAAGCGTAGACCTGCAAGCTGTTGCTCGCAGTATTCGTGTTGGTGCAAAACCCACTCGTAAAGCCTGCATCAGCTGTCATTCACACGCCGGTGGCGGTGATAACGTCAAGCACGGTGACCTGTCCTCAGATATCGTTAACACCACACGTGAATATGATGTGCACATGGGTGTCGACGGTGCAAACATGACTTGCACCGCATGTCATGGTGGCAACCATGATCCCAAGACTGGTGACCTGAACCACGGTATCGCCGGAATGCCCATTCACTCGGTATTCCAGGGTGAAATGAAACAGTGTGATGATTGCCATGGTAACCGTAAGCAAATCCATGCCGGTACCAGTGTTGAAGACATGCTGGTCAACGAAACATGGCATGACCGCCTGGCTTGCCAGGTCTGTCACATTCCTGCGATTGCCCGCAAAATCTCCACCAAGACTGAGTGGTACTGGGGCGACGCCGGCCAGAACATCAGCCCGATTCCCATGGATCCCGATACCGGTCGTCCGACCTATGACAAGAAGAAAGGCACCTTCGTCTGGAAGAACAATGTACGTCCAACACTTCGTTACTCAAACGGCATGTGGGATCGTAAAGTCATGCTCGCCAATGACAAGTACGACGAAGAGCCTATTTCTCTTGGCCATCCGGTTGGTGATTACACAGACCCGAACGCCATGATCTATAC
>CALJWY010000125.1 GCA_937974465.1 uncultured Lysobacterales bacterium
GAATGAGTACGATATCGGCATGCCTGGCCTCTTCTGACTGCCGGTGAGCATTGGCAAAGACACTGATTTCACCTGTGATATCGAGATAATGACAATGGGATTGTAAACAGGCTTCAATCATCTGCTGGCTGGTTGCTGAAAAAGGACCGGCGCAATGCAATACCAGCGAGATGTCATCCAGCCCTGCCAGGGTGGCAGCCTTGTCATCCAGGTCAAAAACGCGGCCCTGCAAGCCGGTTTCTGAGGCCAACCCCTCGATACTGTTACGATTACGACCCGCAAGCACAGGTTCCAGTCCCCGTTTTTGGGCCTCTTTTACTATCAGGCGCCCCGTGTAGCCATTGGCACCATAAATCATCCAGTTGGTTTTTGGCATAGTTGAATCCGTTTAGTTTGCGAGCTTGATTAAAACAGCAATCCCTGCTGTTTTTCGATGCTTTCATCAGAACGGGTTTCAGCGGGCTCTTGCTCCGCTTTAATGTTCTTATTTTCTTTTTGCTTGCTTACCAGTGGTTCTTCCGGGTCCGGCTTTACGTCTTTTTTTGCCGCTGGCTCCGCTTTTGCCGGCTGGCTGATTTCCGGTTTTTCAGAGTCTCGATGAGAGGGTGTCACAGGGCTGACACACTTCAGCAACTCTCCAAGTGTACAATTGGCCTCCAGATCATGGCGGAGGTTTTGCCTGTAACGAATACGGTAGTGGTTTCTGCGACCATGTTTGCTAACATTAACCATACCGCCAGAGTGCAGGTCACTAACAATTTTTTGCACGGCACGCTCTGTGATGCCCACATCGCCTGCAACATCGCGCAGGCGGGCTTTAGGATTTCGCGCCAGGCAGACCAGCACGTGGCCATGGTTACTAAACAGTGTCCAGTTACTCATTGAAAAATCACTTTTCATTGTCAGTTGGGTGAATTATATTTCGTGTTTACAAATTCTTCAATCGCTAAACAGAGCAAAAATTAAACGAACGTAATGGGAATGCTAGCGAAATGATCAAAAATACCAGCAAAACCGTCAGCCAGGCCTGGCGTGAGTTTTTACGATTGGAATCCGCAGGTGGACTTATCCTGGTATCTGCAGCCGTGCTGGCGATGATCCTGGCCAACTCTCCATTCGCTGAAGCATACACCTGGTTCCTGGAGATGAACCTGACAGTCATGATCGAAGGCTTTGGCGTGAGCAAGCCATTGCTTCTTTGGATCAATGACGGACTGATGGCGGTCTTTTTTCTGCTGGTCGGACTGGAGTTAAAGCGTGAGGTGGTCGAAGGACAGCTTTCCAGCCTTGATCAAATCGTCCTTCCGGCCCTGGCGGCGATCGGCGGACTGGCTGTGCCTGCGCTGTTTTACTGGATGGTCAACAAGGACGCCCCCATGGGCATCAACGGCTGGGCCATACCGACGGCAACCGATATAGCATTCGCCCTTGCAATACTGAGTTTGCTGGGCAGCCGGGTGCCTGCCAGTTTGAAAATATTTCTGACCACCATCGCTATATTTGATGACCTGGCTGCCATCATCATCATCGCGATTTTTTATTCCGCCGACCTCAGTACAACCGCTTTACTTGCAGCCGGAATCGGTGTGATTGGTCTGCTGGTTCTGAATCGACTTGGCGTCCAACGACTGGCTGCCTACGTCCTTGTAGGTATACTCATTTGGCTGTTTGTCCTTAAATCCGGTGTTCACGCCACCCTGGCAGGAATTGTCGTTGCCGCATTCATTCCACTCAAAGGTGGTGACGAACACTCCCCGTCCCGGCACCTTGAGCACATACTTCACCCCTGGGTGGCCTATGGTGTTTTACCAATATTTGCATTTGCCAATGCCGGTATTTCTTTTTCAGGGATAAGCAGTGACGTTGTACTTGGAACCGTATCAACGGGTATTGTACTGGGCCTGTTTTTTGGTAAGCAGGTAGGCGTCTTTGGTATGACCGCATTGGCGATTGGCCTTGGAATCGCCAAGAAGCCAGAGGGTTCCAACTGGGCCATGTTGTACGGTATTGCCCTGATTTGCGGTGTGGGCTTCACCATGAGCCTGTTTATCGGCAGCCTGGCATTCGAGCATGGTGACTTCACACAGACCGCAGCGACCCGGATCGGCGTCATAGTCGGTTCACTGGCATCCGCTGCGTGCGGCTGGTTGATACTGCACCTGAGTTTGCCAAAAGCACAGGAAAACCCCGAGTGAGCAACCAGGCGTTGACCGGGCGTTGACCGGGCGTTGAATTGCGCGGCTGTTCAGAGACCTCTAAATTCTGGCCGCCAATTCGCTACCTTCACGAATGGCGTACTTGGCATCCAGCTCGGCGGCCCTTTCGGCGCCACCTATTACATGGCAGTCGAGGCCCCTTTCCTCTAAGGCATCGGCCAATTCACGGTTGCTGACCTGGCCGGCACAAACCACTACATGATCAACCTCCAATAAGCGGGGCTCACCATCGATGCGGATATGCAGACCGCGGTCATCAATCAACTCATAACTGACATTGCCAAGCATATGCACGCCACGCTTTTTAAGGCTCAGACGATGAATCCAACCCGTGGTTTTGCCCAACGTCTTACCGGGTTTACCGGGTTTACGCTGCAGCAACCAGATTTCTCGGGCAGATACAGGCGGATGGGCTTTCACTCCCTCCACGCCACCTCTTGCTGTCAGGGTGTGATCAATACCCCACTCACGCGCGAATGCTTCAAACGACTGGGCAGATTCAGGCGTATGGCCGGCATCATCAGCTTCTGATTCACTCAGGTACTCGGCCAGGTCAAAGCCAATACCACCCGCACCAATCAGTGCCACGCGCTTACCGACCTCAACCCTGTTGTGCAGAACATCAATATACGAAACGACTTTCTCGTGATCGATACCCGCGAGCTTTATGTCTCGTGGGTACACACCGGTCGCCATGACGATCTCGTCGAAACCTGCCAGATCTTCCACATTGACCCGGGTTGACAATTGCAAGTCAACGCCTGTGCGCTCCACCTCACCCCGAAAATAGTCGAGACTGGCGCTGAACTCTTCCTTGCCGGGTATCTTTTTAGCCATATTGAATTGGCCGCCGATCTCATTCGCCTGGTCGAACAGACAGACCTTGTGTCCACGCCGCGCCGCATTGGTAGCAAAAGCCAGTCCTGCCGGACCCGCACCCACGACTGCGATGGCCTTGACCTTCAGTGCCGGTGGGAAATTCAATATGGTTTCATGACACGCACGGGGGTTTACCAGGCAAGTGCATGTCTTCCTGCTAAAC
>CALJWY010000126.1 GCA_937974465.1 uncultured Lysobacterales bacterium
CTGATAACCTACAAGGACCGAAAGCGCTACCTGTGGTTGATTGCGGTGGTTTTCCCGCTCGTCCCCCTTCTCAGTATGGGCTTGATGGTTTGGAGCGGTGCTGAGTGGATGCTCTGGGTGCCACTGGTGTCACTCTACCTGCTTATACCCGTGCTGGATTATTTATTCCCGAACGACAGCAGCAACCCACCCGAACAAATCGTGCCGCAACTGGAAGCCGACACTTACTACCGCGTATTGAATCATCTCACCATACCATTACATTTCCTGATACTAATTGCCGGCGCCTGGTTTGTATCCACCTACCAGCCCGGTTGGTCCGGGTTTATTGCAATCAGCTTAACAGTGGGTGTTATTGGCGGTTTTGGCATCAATACCGGCCATGAACTGGGGCACAAAAACAACCGCGCAGATCGCCTCGCCGCCCGCCTGGTGCTGGCTGTACCTTTTTACGGACACTTCACCGTTGAGCATAATGCCGGCCACCACACGCAAGTTGCAACGCCGGAAGATAGTGCAAGCGCCCGTTTTGGTGAGAGTATTTACCAATTTGCGCTGCGCGAAATTCCCGGCGGATTAAGGAGAGCGTGGCAGCTGGAAAGCAAGCGGTTGCAGCGGCGTGGCTACAGTAGATGGGGCTGGCGAAACGAAATTCTGCAATCCTATGCCATATCGCTCGTCCTCTACCTCGGCCTGCTAATCTCATTCGGTATGATTACGCTGCCCTTCCTGTTGCTGCAGACCGCTTATGCCTGGTGGCAATTAACCAGCGCCAATTATATTGAGCACTATGGCCTGCTGCGTGAGAAGCTGCCCAACGGACGTTATGAGCGCTGCCAGCCACGGCATTCCTGGAATGCAAACCACCTGGCCTCGAACCTGGTCTTATTCCATCTTGAACGGCACTCGGACCATCATTCATACGCTGCCCGTCACTACCAGTCATTACGGCATTATGATGATGTTCCTCAATTACCCAGCGGTTACTTTGGCATGTTTCTGCTCGCTTACGTACCATACCTTTGGCGTAAGGTGATGGATGCCAGGGTGCTCGAATTGGTAGACGGTGACATCACGCGCGTCAATAGGGCCCCATCAAGCTGGCAATCTGCCTGATCATAATTCCAACGCGGTGCGATCATGCTCCTTAATGAAGCACCAGCCACGCACGCTGTCACCATTAAAAACCCTATCTAACTGTTATAACTATCTATATTTCCATGGCTTGATTCTTGCTTAATAAGACCCATGGCAGGCGAAACAAACACAACCCCTGCCGCCAATTTTTTAACTGGAGAGGACTTATGCTAAGAAAAGTAATGGTAATGGGATTCATTTTATTGGGCGCTTTACATCATCAGAACGTGATTGCAGGCGATTTTTCGGCAAACATTGGTTACAACAGCGAGTATATTTACAGGGGGATTCCACAGAAAACTTCCTCTGCGTTTGGCGGGGTGGACTACGAGCACGGCGGATTCTCCGCGGGCGTCTGGGCAGCCGATGTTGGCGATGGAATCGAGATTGATTACTACGGTGGCTATGCCATTGAGGTAGAGGATTTCAACTTTTCCGTTGGCGGTACATGGTACAGCTATACCGGTGGGTTTGATGATGATTACATTGAGCTGAATCTCGGCGCTGGCTGGAAGTTTCTTTCCTTCGATGCGGCCATTGGTGAGTACAAAAATTTCGATGGCCCGACACTGAGCTACCAATTCTATTCAGTCACTGCCAGCCACAATGGGTTTTATGGCAAAGCCGGTGTGTTCGCCGATGACTTTGAAGGTGCATATTACGAAGCAGGTTATGGTAATAATCTGACTGTCAGCGATGTGGATTTATTTGATTATGCTTTTGCAGTCATTTACAGCGACTCAACCCTGCTTGGGGGAGATTCAGATACCAACCTGGTTTTAACACTCAGCAAGACATTTTCTTTCTGACTTTGTCTTGAATATCGCCGCTCCTGGGCACCCTCTCGACCAGTTCCTGTCAGCCCAGGCTGGCTTCACGACCGTTTCATGGTCTCACTTTGAGTTGAACATAAAAATGGCGGTTGCGTAGTTCGCAACCGCCAGTTATAAATTCATCAGTCTTTACTAGAGCGAGCAGGTCATATCCTGGCCACAGCAAAGGGGTGATTTGATTTTTCCATGACCATTCGGGCATTCGGAAATTTGGACTTCGGTATTCTCGTCGATTTTGAGCATATTGTTTTCCAGTGGTGCATCACATTTACCACAGGTTGCATTGACGCTCATTCCACAGATTTTACATTCATAAGTTGCCATGACTTTTCCTCGTTCATTGGTGGTTAAGGGGTCTATTTAGTATACCCCGAAACCGGCAAGGTAATAGGGGCCATTGAAAGGAAATAACTGCAAACAACTGTCAAAAACCACTCTCATATGTTGCATGCAGGACATGCTTATGCTCCACTGGTTAGTACTCCGGATTTTGGAGCATGATGAGAAGGAAGCACCCATGAAAAATCTAAGATTGACATACCTGATCCTGATAGCACTGACGATTGCTCTTGCTGCTTGTAGCAAAGATGACGACAAGGTGAATGGTGCCGCAGATCAGGCTAAAAGTGCGATGGAAATGATGAAAGAAGCTGGCTCTGATGCAGCCAAGGCGGCTGGTGATGCGGCTGACGCAGCTGGTGACATGGCCGGTGATGCCGTCGATGCAGCCGCTGAAATGGCTGATGATGCAGCAGATGCAGTCGGTGATATGGCTGATGCTACTGTCGATATGGCCAATGATGCGGTCGATGCAGCCGGTGAAATGGCTGGTGACGCAGCAGATGCAGTCGGTGAAATGGCTGAGGACGCTGTTGAGGCCGCCAAGGATGCTGCAGGAACACAGGCTGAGGACGCTATTGACGCCGCCAAGGATGCTGCGGAAGAACAGGCGGAAGATGCGGTGGGCGAACTTACCGAAAAGAGTGGCGGCTGAAACAACTCACTTTTCTATAGCTGTTTATTTACCAATGAAATGGTCATCCACCCCCGACTGCGGGGGTGGATGGTCGCAAACTCATCGCCTGGATAAAAACAAATACCTGCGCAAACCAAAGTTACCTTTATAACCAGCCAACACAAATCCAACCAGAAATATAGGCGCTGCAAAGACCAGAATTATCGACAGCATAAAAATTTCAGCCTCTTCCCCAGGTTTGCGCCGATTGCGCAATGCCAGCACCGGTTGTGCTAATTGACAGGGAAGACTAAGACTTAATGAGCGACCAGGGTTTCGAAAACCGAAAACATACCGGCCTGGCAACGGCTTGCCAGTCAGATGCGGCCATGATGATGGAATTTCTTAGGGTGCCGGCGTTGAAGGCGACCTTGTCGGTCCCGGATCCTATCAATTCATCAGCATACAGTTCAAAGGGCAGGATGGGCTCGCCAAATGGTGGCACTGATCCGGGAACCAGCCCCACCAGTTCATTCAGTTCATCGACCGTTGCAAACCTCGACCTTTTGACCCCAAGCTTTCGCCGGATAGCCCCCGAATCAAGCTTACGATCCGCCGGCAACACGAATAGACGAAACGCATCACCTGTCTGTAGCAACAAGGCTTTTGCCCCCACACTCAATGCCTCTCCGCGGGCAGCAGCAGACTCCGCAGAGGTCCTGGTCGGTTCGTGTTCAACTTCACGGAAGTCTACCTTCTCCGCATGTAGCAATGCGCGGATTTTCTCCAACGTATTTTGGGACATGGCAATCTACCAATGGTGTGCTGTGTTTACGCCCGCAGTATAAATCACTCCAGCCTGCATACCGATAGCTGCTGAGCGCATGCATAACGGTTGACGCTTAAAGCAAACCGACGCTCCAGCACCCCTGTGTCAACCGGATAATTACCCGGAACGGCGGAATGCAAGGAGGCTTGCCGTTAACGTGCTGAGCCGTGAATGTAGTCCCGCAGGGTGCGGTTCTCGAAAACCTTCTCTTCAAAGTGCGCGTTTACCAGGTCTCCGATTGATATAATTCCAACCAGGCGACCATCATCCATGATTGGTAAATGCCGAATACGGTTCTTTGTCATGACACCCATGGCATAGTTCAGATCATCACTCGGGACACCAATCACCAGGTCCTTTGTCATGGCATCCTCAACCAGGGACGGGCATACGGAATCTGCCAGCGATCCGGACTGATTCAACCGGTCACAGCTTTGGCCGCAAACCTGCAAAACATCACGCTCTGTAATGATGCCGGCAATTTCACCATTCGCTTCCATAACAACCAGGGCACCGATCCTGTGCTCGTTTAATCGATTGATCGCCTTATGGATGGTCTGACCGACTTCAATTGTCACTACATTGGCACCTTTCTCATGGATAATATCTTTTATCAGCATGTACGTACTCCTTGGTTGGTATAGAAAGAATAGTAGTCACGAATGCAGAATGCTACACGACCATCGCAAATTGTCCGATTATTATTACATTGAGTCGCCACAAGGATAAGCTGGAAGACCCTCTGATCTATTGTCAGGAAAACATGGAGTCGTATTCTGCAAAGCTGATCAACATCACTGCTTAAAATGTCTCCTGACCTGCATGCTTCAGAATCGCGTGTATTTGTGAGAGTGGAACACCGCAACCATGGTAATCGTGGGTAATCAGCGTACGCCTGGAATCATGTTCAAGCACCAGCGAAGGGAAACTTCTAACATACAGTTCGGCACGAAATTGAAGCTGATAACGGAACGCCGTTTCCGTCTTTTCCGAGTCAAGATCCCTGCTGAACAGGCAGCGGTCCAAACCCAATTCTGCGGCCAGCTCAATGAGTGTTTCCGGCTCGGATGGATTCATGGCTCTCAGGTAATAGGCCTTCTGGATGGCTTCGATCATCGCTTCTTCTGCTTGTTGCCACGATGCTGCAACCACGGCGCGACAGGCCTTGTAAGTATCACGACGTGGTTCGCACTGGCTCCAGAAATCAAAATTGAACTCACTGCCCACCATCGACTGGATCTTCTGCCAATGCCCTTGCACCATCGCGCGGGTCTGTTCAGGCATGGGTTCATCGTTATCCGGCGCCAGCCCCCCCAGCACATTCTGCCAGGTAATGTCGCCAGGCAGCTTGTCACGCAATTCAAGCAGCACGGGCCGGAAGGCCCAACACCAGCTGCACATCGGATCATGAACATAGTAAAGAATGGTTGCAGAACCGGTCATTTCGTATGACCTAAAGCATCATTTCGTACTGAAGTGCGTTTACATCAAATATTTGGATCATTGGTCCTTTTTTCATGCCCAGTTTCTCGGCAACCCTGATCGATGCGATATTCTCCGGAATTATCAGGGCGACCAATTTTTGAACATTGAGGTCATCCCTGGCAAATTCGACACAGGCCCTGGCGGCTTCGGTACCAATCCCCCTGCCCCAATATTTTCTTAGATAACGATACCCCACTTCCGGCAGATCAATTTCCGGCAAGTATTTAATGCCGCAAAACCCGATCACCTTGCCCGTTTGCTTCAACTCAACCGCAAAACGGCCGTAGCCATATTTTCTGTAGTCAGCCAGCGGCCCTTCTTCCAGCACCTTTTTGGCTTCCAACAGGTCTTTTAAGGGCTTTGGTTCTGCGTACTTTATCACCTCAGGGTCACTGTTTAAGTCAAACATGACCTGAAGATCATCATACGTAAAGAGCCTCAGGTGTAACCTCTCTGTTTCGAGTTCTGTACGAATCAATCCCATCACCTCAGTTGACTGTCTTTACTTCCCCGGCGATTGATACCTCCACTAGCAGCCTGTTGTTTATCAAGCGTTGACTGGCATGCAACACAAAGTCGAACGCCGGGAACCGCTGAGCGTCTCGCCTCCGGAATAACCGCGCTACATTCCTCGCAATGTCGGAGGCTCTCACCTCGCGGTAGTTGGCTGCGTGCCCGTTTTACGGCATCCTCAATGGTTGCGTCAATCTGGTCCTGCACCGCGCCATCTTTTGCGAATCCTCCAGCCATGATTATCTCCAAGCGTCAAAATACATAATCTATCTATACCTGCGTTGATGTCTGTTGGCAAGCTTCACATCTCGATCAAAACCCAACTTTCGAACCATGCTTTTACACCTTGTAAATAGTAAAATGTTGCGGTTTTACAGTTCCTTTTAATTGCAGGAATCTTTGGCCTTTTGATGAACCCGTACTTTAGCTTCAGAATGATTCAGAGACGCCTTAACTTTTGAGTTTCTAGCCGGCTTTCTGGGCCGATTACCCGAGGAATGTTCAATGAAAAAAATAACCACGCTGCTGGTCACCATGACACTGGCTGCAACCTGTATCGCGCAGGAAAACAAGGACACATGGAACCTGGATGATATCTACCCCAGTGTCGAGGCCTGGTCCAAGGCAAAAAATGAACTTGAGGCCGGCCTTTCCAATATTGACCAATGCCAGGGGTCGCTGGGTGAGAGCGCCACAAAACTGCTGGAATGCTCCGAGTTGCTCAATGACACCTTTAAAACCTACTCACGAATCTCCTCATATGCCGGCATGGCATCCGATATCGATACCCGTGACGCCGCAACCCAACAGCGGCGCACAGAGGTGCAAATACTGGGCAGCAAGCTGTCGGAGAAAGTTTCATTCATAGACCCGGAGATTCTCGAGATTGGTGAGCCCAAATTGGCCGGATTTATTTCTGAACTGGCTGCACTGGAACCTTACCGGCATCGAATCGAAGACACCTTGAGGCAATCGAAACATGTTCTGGACGCCGATGCTGAAGCCATGATGGCCGCAACATCGATGATACGCAGACTGCCCTCTAACACCTACAGAACATTGGCAAACGCAGATATGCCTTGGCCCACAGTCAAGCTGTCCAATGGTGAGGAAGTGCGGCTAGATCAATCAGCCTACACAAAATACCGTTCGGTTGAAAACCGGGCGGACCGCAAGCTCGTCTTTGACAGCTTCTGGGGCAAGTGGAAGGAATATGAAAGAACCATGGGCACCACGCTGGCCGGACAGGTCAATGTACACATATTCTCCCAGCGCCAGCGTAACTATGCGAACTCACTGACCGCTGCCCTCGATAATAATGCCATCCCCGAGGCTGTTTACCGCATGTTAATCAGCGAAACCGGCAACAACCTGGATACCTTGCATCGCTATTTCCGTCTGCGTGGACGTATGCTGGATATCGATGATCTTCGCTACTTTGATATTTACCCTTCACTGGTCGAGACCGACAAGGAATTTCCTATCGAAGTTGGCAAACAACTCACACTTGAAGCCACTGCCCCATTGGGTAGCGCCTACACGGAGGTTATGTCGAGCGCGTTTGATAGTCGCTGGATGGATGTTTACCCGGGCGCTGGTAAGAGATCAGGCGCCTATATGAATGGCAGCGTGTACGACGTGCATCCTTACGTGCTGATGAATTACAACGATGATTACGAGTCGGTTTCCACGCTCGCGCATGAATGGGGTCACGCGATGCATTCCTACCTGGCCAACAAGAACCAGCCTTATGCGACTGCCAGCTATTCAATCTTTACAGCCGAGATTGCCTCTACATTCAACGAGGCCCTGCTGCTTGAGCTGATGTTGAAAAAAGCCGAGGATGATGAAGAGCGTCTGTTCTACCTGGGCAATGCGCTGGAAGCACTGCGAGGAACCTATTTCCGCCAAACCATGTTTGCCGAGTTTGAACTGGCCATCCACGACCGCGCCGAGACCGGCGAGGCCCTGACAGGCACAAAACTTACCGAGATTTATGCGGAGCTTTTGCGTCGGTATCACGGTCACGATGAAGGTGTCATGACAATCGATGATCTCTATACCGTGGAATGGGCTTACATACCGCACTTCTACTACAATTTTTATGTCTACCAGTATGCGACCTCGCTGGCGGCGTCATCGTTGTTTGCCGAAGCGGTTACCCAGGGCCGCCCAGGGGCCGTGGAAAACTTCATGAAGCTACTCAAGGCCGGTGGTTCGGACTATCCATATGACCTGCTCAAACGCGCCGGCGTCGACATGGCAACCGAGGCGCCCTATCGTGCTGTATTCACCCGCATGAATGCCATCATGGATCAGATTGAAACCATTCTGGACAAGCGTGAAGCAAACACAGCTCCCTGAGACCATCATCAAAAGCCCCTGCACACACAGGGGCTTTTTTTGACAGCATATTTGCGCTTAAAGCACCAGGTTTCATTCACCAGTACTTGTTGTGCTGCCCATTGTTCAGGTTAGGTTCAAGTGGCGGTGTTAAAGTCGGGTTCAAACCCGAGGTAAAGCACCATGAAATTCTGGCTATTGATACTGGCACCAATGATTTTGCTATTCACAGCACCTGCCAGCCAGGCGCACAATGTGATTTCCGTCAATGGAAATAACCAGGATCACCAGCACGTTTATCGCCGCCAACAATATGGCAAGCCCCTGCAACAGGGTCACCGCGTTCAGACTGGGGGCGGCAACGGTGCAATCACCTGGGGTCCAGGCACCCGTTCTACTTACGGCAAGTCGATTGTGCGTCGCAGCGGACCGATCATTGACGATAAAAATATTCCTCCAGTCACGGAACGTAACGGAAAAAAAAGACAATTTGGCTCAGCAGTAAGCGGCTACGGCAAACCTGTCCGGAATAACTGAGCAGGGTCGCCTTGGGGCGCTACCCCATTTCACTCTTCAGTTATTAGCCAACTCAAGCGGTAGTGCACCAACAAGCCGTTATGATCCGACGGCATAATGCCGTTCTCCGGCACGTCGAACACGGTCTCCACCCGAAACGGTGCGATTTCTACCCGGGTTCCCGGAACCCAGCCCTGCAGGTCCTGGGTTTCATACCAGGGTGTGTCGGAATCCCAATGAATTGGAATTTCGCAGTCACTGCCCGGTTTAACGCAGTAGGAACTCACTTCATTGAGGGTGCCACCCGAACGCTCCACGAAGTACATGATGCGGTCGTCCGCGTGCCGCATATTGATGTCACCCCCCCATATGAATGGCACATCACCCTCGCCCAGGTTTTCGAGGTACTCGTTTGCTTCATCGACCTGCAAATTGTGGGCAACCAGTGAACGCTCTCCTGAGACACCTGATGCCCCGCGGGAATTGAAGTGGGTGGTGGCTACGGCCAGGCGGTCGGGGAGCCCCGGTATCTCCAGCTCTACAACCAACAGCCCCTTGTTGGCAAGACAGTCAAAACCCGCGCATTCCCATTGGTTGAAAGGGTGGTTGTGAAGCTCGACGATGGGAAAATTGCTTGCCAATACCAGGCCGCTTGATTGCCGTTTGCCCAGCTTCTCGCCCTTCCAGAAGCTGCGTTCTGCTATGAATTCTTCGCTGACCCGCTCGGAATACTTGGGCCCAAGGTCCTTGGGTCCTGGGCCGGTAACCCAGTTGGGATAACCCGCCATCTCAGGGATCACCACCGCTGCTGATATAAAAGCCTCCTGCAACATGATGATATCCGGCTCATTACCCCGCACGCGCCACTTGCCGAGCATAGTGCCTAAATCTTTCATTGCGGCAGACCGATTACAAGCGATCGGAATGCGCTTGCCGTTATCATCTGTGTCACGGGATGCTTTGCCACAACCTAATGGCCATGGCAGACCTGCGACATTGTAGATCAGCACCGTGATCTCCATGGAAGCGGTGCCGGAAGCGCGGTCGAGAGTGATATCTGGTATCCGGTCAATACCGGTCTGCGGAAGCGTGGGATAAGGCGGTTGGCTGCTGCAGGCACTGACAAGCATAGCAGCGTAAAAGAACAGTGCCTTGCCTGTTGTTGATGGCTTCATCAGAAACTCAATCATTCACTTAGTAAATTGACGCTGCTAGTTCCTTACATGACCTTCCGTATGACATATCCGGGTTTGCCAGGGACATCTCTTCCTGCATGACCAGGTGAACTGCCCCGGGCGTTCAAGAGGCTCATTTGGATGAGCAGGCTGCATCAGCCGGCTTCTCCCCGGTTGATTAGTATACGCCTGCTCGAACTCCACAGGTCAAATGCTGCCAGCCGATTTTTTTACGATGGGTCTATCTATACTGATCGCCGAAAGCGGATATTGGCTATTGCTCGTTAGAAACTTTCTCTTCGGAGCGCATAGCAGCCATTCATTTCGCTGGAATTTAAGTACTATTGACGACGGCTAACGGCCAATAACAGCAAAAGCGAAACACAGACAGGCGAGCCTGCATGGAATCCGAATTCAATGGATTTCTATTGTGCCGGTTGAAACCATAAAACCGACTCCAAAAGCAGCGCAGAGATGTGATCAGACTGTACCCTTTACCCCAATCCGGGTTTCAGCGAATGCTCGCTACCCGGTAGAAAAAATCGACGTACGCCATCGCGGCGTCGACCACACCCGCGACATTGGGATTGGTCGACTCAACCACGAAATACTCATCCGGCGCATGAGCACCTGATCCATGCCCTAGCCCAAACTGGCCGGCGGGCAGCGACAATGGCGGCGCGGTAAACATCGCACCAGGCCAGGAACCGGCTAATCTCGGATTCAGCGTTGCGTTGACGCCAGCACGATTATACGCTTCGATCTCAGCCCTAATGATGCGGCTGTCTTCGCCCGTTTCCGTTGGGTCGTACCCACCACCGATTTTCATCTCCACATCCTGAAAACCGCGCTTATCCAAATGCGCTCGTAACTTTTTTTCTGCCTCTACGCGGGTCTGGTTTGGAACCAGCCTGAGATCCAGTTTGGCAACTGCTCTACTCGGCAAAATGGTCTTACCACCGGGGCCGGTATAGCCTGCCACCAAGCCCTCGATATTAACGGTGGGCTGCGAGGCAAGACGCTCGAGCGCATCCTTGAATGGCAAATCATCAATCCAATGCTTTACTTCTAAAAGCTGCTTGCGTTCCGCTTCGTCACTGCTGGCTGCAGCCTGTGCGATCAGTTCTTTTTCTCTCTCGGTTAGTGGGCGAACGTTCTCAAACCAGCCGTCAATAGCTGGCGTGTTGCCGTCCGGCGTAACCAACGTTTGCAATGCCTGCACAAGCCGCCAGGCAGGCGAGTCCACCATCGCCTTTAAGCTCGAATGTATGTCTTTTTGTGGACCGCGGCCCCAATTCTCACCACTGGCAATGAGTTCCAGTTCGACGATACCTTTGGCACCGAGATTGACGCCTACGTTTCCTTTCTTGTCTTGCCAGCCAATCGGAATAAAAATACCTTCGGACTGTTTCAGCTTCGCCATGATATCGGGGCGACTTACAATCTGCTGAAAATGCGGCGAGCCGATCTCCTCTTCACCCTCAGCCACCAAAACCAAATTGACTGGTGGTTTCACACCCGCCGCACGCATGGCGTGCAGACCCCCCAAAAGCATCGCCTGCGGTCCCTTTTGGTTGACGGCACCACGGCCAACGATTGCCTTACCAAACCCAGGTTTATCAACAATGTGGCCCTCCAAGGGCGGCGAAGACCACTCAGCCGGATCGTATTGCTTTACATCGTACATAAAATAGATCGCCAGAGTTCGCTCAGCGCCGTTGTCCATCGTGGCCCAAACGCCGGGATGCCCATCTGTCGGCACGATCTCAGCCTGATCAAAACCGGCGTCGCGCGCCAACGCCATCATGTACTTGGCTCCCTTCATCATATTCAGGTCTTCCGCCGCGATAGACGGCAACGCAATCCAGTCCTGAATGCGTTTAATAGAGGCGTCACGGCCTGCTTCAGCCGCTTTGCGGATCACCGAATATTCATCGTTATCCAAAGCAAATGCCACCGATGAGCTGCCGATCAGCAAAGTCCCAAAGCCCGCCAGTAACACTGCTTTCACAACATCGCGCTGCAACAACAGGTTGGAGAAAAGATCGCGTTTACTCATGGGTCGGCCCTTGTTTGTGGAATTTGGAAAGATAGTAATACCTGTATCTCGTGCAAACAACAATAAAAACAGGTTATGGGACCAGCTTTCCCACGCCTTGGAAATCTACATAGATTTGCTTGATCCGCGCTTTCAGCGCTTACCAGTCTCTAAGTCAACACAAGCAATATTTGTATGCTTCAACAGTGAATATAGTTTTGCTTTTCCTATGCTTAGCGCGGATTCTGAAGCGAGCCGTTCTGTGTCAGATCGATCTTAACGACCCCTTGCTGCGTCCACTGGTGGATGATTCCCGTTGGCTGCCGTTGCTGGAATCGATTGGCAAGTCACCTACGCAACTGGAAGCCATCGAATTCGAGGTCACGTTGCCTAGGTAGCAGTACTGCGGGGTGGTCGTCCCGTAATCTATTGGAAAGGAGCCGACTTTTTGTTTCTTCTGCTTTTGGCCGGAAGCCGACCACTGAAATAGTCACAATCGTTTTCTCAAAATGGTCGCTAACCCGTCAGGAGCGGTCGGTTGACTCCGATGGTGGCGTATAACAAGTACCGGCCAGTAGTGGAACTTTTTGGAATCTGGCTGTTGCCAAGCTATGATTGCCTACCGTTGGTCTGAAGAGACCAAATTGACACGACTCTTAAGCCACCTGCATGGTTGTAGATAATATGCAAAGTTCACTACCAGAACTCCCCGGAAAGGGTTCTGCTATCAAGGGAATCCTCCTGCTCCTGTT
>CALJWY010000127.1 GCA_937974465.1 uncultured Lysobacterales bacterium
GAGAGCGTTTTGATATGCGCGAATTCCACAATGTTGTGCTGACCAATGGTTCTGTGCCGCTGGATATTCTCGATGACCTGGTGAATGAGTACATCGCCGGTAAAAAGAGTGCCTGACCGCGCTTAAGCCTGTGGCTCGACCCTAAGGTGTCTTTAAATGGGGGGTGCGCGGTTGTTGCGCGCCCCGTTAATTCTCCAGCCAGGGGTTGATGCCCAGAAAATCAATCACTGCACCGGTTTGTGCATCAAGGATCACGGTGAACTGGCCGTCATTGATCAGGCCGGGTACAAACTTCAGGTTATTGAGATTGCCGCCGTGGGCCTGCACCAGTGTGTCTATTGCCCTGCTGGCTTCAGGTCGTGCCTCGTGTAACGCCTGCAATGGTTGTGACACCTCCAGGGCGAGCCCTTGTCTATCTGAGTACAGGCTCCAGAATTCGGGCCGGAACTGGATGTCAGGTTTGCCTTCAAACATCACTTCCCTGATTAGTTTCTGAAACAGTTGATGGTCTTTTGGCATGTTGGCATAAAGCTCAACGGTTCCGGCGAATGGTTTGTTCAGGAATTCCGGGTTATCAATACTGCCAGTATCGACCTCACGTATTGAGATCACCTCAAATCGATCCACGGTGAAGACCATGAAGTATGGCCGGTTAAGGTAAAGAGCCCGTGTGCCCCAGCCAATGGCAACGACCTGTATCAGAGTGATCACGACCAGGTCAAAAACCATACCGCGCTTACCTTTCTTGTACATCAGCCAGGTCATTGCCGGCCCGATTAAAGCTGCAGTCAGTATCAGTAAGGCTGAAAATTGGTCGTTATTTTTTAATTGCAGAAACGGGTAGGGATACCATGCCAGAAGGATTAAGGCAGCAATGGTGATCAGTACCACCAGGCTCGGCCATAGGTGAATCAAAGCAGCGCGGGATTTTTTCATTTAAGCCCTGGGCTGCTCGTGTTCAAGAAGCTCCGCAAACATTTATGCCTGGCGCTCGACTGAAGATGAGGCAGCCTGGATAATCTGTTTTCCGCCAGGGAACTCAATATATGTCTGCTCAGCGTCCTGGCTAGACTGTTCGTGTATGAACAACAGGATAAACCCCAATGCGATAAGGGCTATGGCGATCAGTATGCCGATAAAATCGTTGGGCTTGAAACGGTTTTTCATTTTTGTTGCGGCCTGTTGAACAGCAGTCGGGTAGTATATCAGCGCAAATATTGATTTAAAGAATCATGGCCGTTTATTGTCAATAAACCAAGTATAAATACTTTTAGGATAAAGGGAAAAACTCAATGGCAAATACAGTTCTTGTTACGGGTGCGAATCGCGGAATTGGCCTCGAATTATGCCGCCAACTCGCTGCGCGTGGAGACCATGTCATTGCCGCGTGCCGGAGCGTCAGCGAAGCACTGCAGACGCTGGACGTTCGTGTTATTGCTGGTGTAGATGTCAGTTCCGATCATTCAATTTCGGCGCTTGGAAATGAGTTGGGCGACACCCGGCTGGACTGGTTGATCAACAACGCAGGTATTCTTTCAGCTCAGGGCTTGAGCTCGCTCGATTTCGAGGCCATGGAATTGCAGTATCGAATTAACGCGCTTGGACCGTTACGTGTGACGGCGGCCCTGTTGCCAAATCTCTCCAGCGGCTCAAAAATCGGCATAGTGACGAGTCGCATGGGTTCGATTGATGACAACACCTCCGGTGGTCACTACGGTTACCGTATGTCCAAGGTGGCGGTGAACATGGCCGGCATGAGCTTGTCCCGGGATCTAGCCGATGATGGTATCGCTGTAGGCCTTTTACATCCCGGAATGGTAGCCACCGACATGACAGGGGGGCGCGGAATACCTGCTGAACAAGCAGCCCGTGGTCTTATTCAACGGATGGATGCACTCAGCCTCTCCAACACGGGTAGCTTCTGGCATGCAGAAGGTATGCAGTTACCCTGGTAAGAATCTCGAAACGAGGTTCTTACGCGATACGTTTCTGTGGCGCTTCGCCGATACGCTCCAGGGCTTCCATCAACTGGGCCCAGCGTTGTTCGGTGGTTCCGGTGTAGCCGATCGACAGGCGCACCAGGCCCTCTGAAATATGAGCGGCGGATTTGTCTTCATCGGTCATTTCACTGGATGTGCTGCTGCCTGAGCAGGACATCAGGGTATCGAAGTATCCAAGGCTGACCGCAACATAACCAAAGTGGTATTCGTTCTGCAGCAATTCCAGTAATTCGTTTGCGCGTGCCTCGGTACCGAGGTCGAGGGTCATAATGCCGCCATAACCATATTCCTGGCAGTGTAAATCGCTCATTAAGGCGTGATCCGGATGACTTGGCAGGCCGGGGTAAGTCACCGACATGCCCATCGCGTTTAGTCGCTCTGCGAACATCTGTGTGCGTTTCGCATGTTCGACCATGCGCAACGGCAAGTGCGGGATACGCAGACTGATATTGAAGGCGACCTGTGGATCCATGGTTGGCCCAAAGATCATCAGCATTCCAGTATGCAGGTCCATCAACTGCTCAATGAACTCGTGGTCGGCGCAGACCGCACCGGCAATAAAGTCAGACGCGCCGCTGATGAACTTGGTCATACTATGCACGACGATGTCAGCACCAAGTTGTTTCGGGCTCAATATGAGTGGGCTGAAGGTGTTATCAACCACCAGTTTGATGCCATGGCGCTTCGCAATGTCGCTGAGGCCGGGAATGTCGGAAACCCGCAGGGTGGGGTTGGATATGCTTTCCGTATACAGGACACGCGTGCGGTCCGTGATTGCAGCCTCGACAGCTTGCAGATCAGTAATATCCACCAGGGTTGTCTCTACGCCGGTCTTGCCAGGCAGAAGATCATGCATCAGTGCGTAGGTACCGCCATACACGGCGTTAGAAGACACGATATGGTCGCCGGCGTCGCATAACTGCATCAGGGTTGCAGAAATGGCCGACATACCGCTGGCGGTGCAATAGGCGGCTTCGGTTCCTTCAAGGGCTGCCAATTGCTTGCCCAGGTTGTAAACGGTCGGGTTGAAATGGCGTCCATAGAGATAGCAACCACCCTGTTCGGGGCCTTTTTTGCCACCAAATATCTCGGGCATGATGTCGGGGTGCATCACGGTAAAAGTGGTGCTTGCCTCTACCGACATATTTACACCGCCATGTTCGCCAAATTCGTGACGGGTATTGGCCATTGTTTCAACGGGGTTGCGATGCTTCATATCGTTTTGCGCTTAGCGCCTCCTGGTTTGGGTCGGACGGTCGGCCACCCACATAAGCTTCACGAGCGGCTGCTACGCCTTATGTTCTGGCATAGATAACTATTATAGAATAAAATTCATATATACTGACTATATACAAATTAAATACGGAAAAAGAGCATGAAAAAAGCATTGGATCGAATTGATTACGAAATTTTGGCGCTGTTGCAAAATAATGCTCGGATTTCAAACAAGGAGATTGCGAAAAAGGTTGGTCTCGCTGCCTCCACCTGCCTGGTCAGAATCCGCATGCTACAAAGCAGCGGAGTGGTGACCGGCTTTCATGCGGAAATTGACCCGGGCAGCCTTGGTGTTGGCATTCAGGCGATGATTGCCGTCAGGCTGCTACGGCATTTCAAACCCGATGTCGATGCATTCCGCAGTCACGCGCTGAGTCTTCCCGAA
>CALJWY010000128.1 GCA_937974465.1 uncultured Lysobacterales bacterium
GAACAAAACAGTTCTGCCGTTTTCAGGGTGTCGTATTCTGCCGAGTGGGCTGCTGATTCGTCCCAGTCAATACCGGCTGCCTGAACGGCGCGCGCCAGCACGGTCTGGCCAAATGCGAGGCCACCAAGGGTCGCGGTGTCAAATGAACTGAACGGATGGAACGGATTGCGTTTATAGTTCACCCGGCCGATCATCGCATTCAGAAAACCCAGGTCAAACGCAGGGTTATGACCCACCAGTACCGCGCGCTGACAGTCGGTGGCGCGGAGTTCCTGCCTGACCGGCAGACAGATTTTTTGCACCGCCTCTTTTTCAGTGATCGGGTTTCGTTGCGGGTCTTGCAGATCAATTCCTGTAAACTCAAGCGAACTGGGTTCAATACGTGAACCCTGGAATGGTTCGATGTGGGCAACAACGGTTTCGGCGATTTTAAGACGGCCAAAGTCATCCATGCACAGGATGCACGCAGCAATCTCCAGTACCGCGTCGGTTTTTGCATTGAAGCCACCGGTTTCAACATCAACCACGACGGGCAGGAAACCTCTGAAACGATCGGCAATTTGAGGCATATTGGATTCCAGCACCAAAGGCAGCGAGAATAAGGGAATGTGCTTCAAAATACCATTTAAAAAATATCGAAAAATGCGAAGTATCAGCCTGGTGTTTCTCATCCTTTCGCTTGCTGTTGGCGCAAGTGCTGCCGAAAATCCAGGCTTGCTGCAGGACCACGCGCTATTCTGGTCCCTGGAGAAAAATGGTCAGCGGGTTGGCCACTTGCTGGGCACCATTCATAGCGAGGACCCGCGGGTTCTGGATTTTTCCGAAAATTTCCTGCAAAGGCTCAGACAAAATACGGTGTTTGCAATGGAGATGGTTCCGGATCTGCCAACACTGGCGCGCTTGACCGATTACATGCATCTGCCAAAAGGACAGACCCTTGAGTCAGTGGTTGGCGAAGATCGCTTTCGTGCGCTTTCAGCCGCACTGTCCGTCTACAAGGTGCCGGCCGATTTTGTTGCGCGCATGAAACCCTGGGCTGCGATGATGACGCTCAGTACCCCACCACCGGAAACGGGTTTTTTTATGGACCTGTCGTTGTCACTCAGGGCCGCGGGAAGTGGTCTTGAAGTTGTAGGCCTCGAAACCCTCGAGGAGCAATTATCATTCCTGGACAACATGCCGATGACCATGCAGTTATCCCTGTTGGACCAGGCGATTGCTGAGTTTGAACATGTCGACAATGCACATGATGAAATGGTCAATGCCTACATGAAAAACAACCTGGCGATGTTGCAGGCCTTGTCTGACGAGCAATTGTTGAGCGTTGACAAGGATGCCAGTGACTACTTTATCGGGATGGGTATCCGGGCACGCAATCAACGCATGGCCACCGCCCTTGCTTCAATTCTGAAGGACAATACAGTGTTTATTGCCGTAGGTGCATTACACCTGCCAGGTGAGGATGGATTGATTAACCTGCTGCGTGAGCAGGGTTTTGAGCTCAGCCCGCTGTCCATGCCCTTTCGGCCGTCGACAGCTGACCAATAAGCCGGTTTATTTTTTACCGGTAATTTCCGGAATCAAAATGGCCAACGCAGACGCAGCCAGCAGGGAGAATCCCCACACCGGCTCAACCCAGACGAATGCCAGGCCCAGCACAAATAACGCAAGCCCGGCGGATTGCAGCCCTCCCGTTCGGTCTTCGAGTCCGGCGCTTCTGCGCGACATGTTGATCCACAGGTGGTCAATGGAGAGTTTTCCACCACCATAAAACACCAGTGGCAGCAACATAATGAGAAACAGCAGGGGTAATTTATAGTTGCCTGCGCCCTCGGAGGTGATGACGTAGCCGCCCCATAGTTCTGCCAGGCTATTCCACTCGGCGGGCCAATGCACCGCTGCAGTTGCCACCATGGTGATAACCACCAGCGATATTGCAGCAAATCGTGTGAAGACGCCCAATACCAGCATCGTGGCAAAAACCAGTTCGCCCCAGGTCGCAAACATCCAGTTCAGGTCGACCGGAAGCTGGTTGAAAGGGAATGGGAAACCGATCTGCCAATCCGCCCAGGGAATTTCAGCAAACCAGTTGTTACCGTTCAGTTTTGACTGGCCGGCTTCCCAGAACTCATATGCCATTATCAGTCTGAGGCCCAGTGGCCAGACCCAGTCGCCCGAAGCGCGCAGCTGGGACGTCAAGTTGTCATAAAATTTGATCACGGCCATGTTGGTTTCACTTTGATTCGCAAGGCTGCCCACATTAAAGGCCGCCCGGTTATATTATTCAGGGGTGGGTTCCAAGGATGATCTGCTTGTTACGCAGTTCTTCCATAAGGACTCTGCCACCTTCAAGGACCACATCGGCTTGCGGGTGGTTGATTTCCGCGGCGATGTTTGTCAACAGTTCCTGCCCCGTGTGCTGTGAGTCTTCTTTCAGCTTTTGTAGCAACAGCATGGATATTTCATTGAGCTGCATAAAGCGGATATTAAAGTCCAGTTGACGCCAGACCAGTAAATGGGTTGGCTGTTCTGGTGCAGACTGGGGTTGATAATCGGCACGGATGCGATGC
>CALJWY010000129.1 GCA_937974465.1 uncultured Lysobacterales bacterium
GCTGACAATGGACCTGGGCGTGGTTGAAGAATTTCCGTTCCTTGACCCACCCGCGCCCAGGATGATCAACGATGCCTATCACCTGCTATTTGAATTGGGTGCCCTGGACAAGGCGCGCCAGACGACCAGGCTGGGTCGCCAGTTATCCCGCTGGCCCCTTGATGTGCGACTTGCAAGGATGCTCATCGAGGGCTCAAAAAAAGCCTGTCTGAATGAGCTGATCGTATTGGCTTCGGCACAGACCATCCAGGACCCGAGGGAGCGCCCGCTGGATGCGGTTGCCGCAGCAGATGAGGCGCATGGCAGGTTTGCGGATGATAATTCTGACTTCATGGCGTTTCTGCGTTTGTGGGACTATTTAAAACAACAGCGCAAAGAGAAATCTTCCAGCCAGTTCCGCAAGATGTGTAAGCGTGAGTTCCTCAACTGGACCCGGATCAACGAGTGGTTTGATCTTAACCGGCAGCTTACTGAGCAGGCCCGCGAAGAGAAATTGTCCTTTAGCAGGGAGCCGGCAAGCTACGACCAGGTCCACCAGGCCTTATTGGCTGGTCTACTCAGTCATGTTGGGCTCAAAAACCCGGAGGATCATGGCTACACCGGGCCCCGCTCGAGGGCATTCCATATCTTTCCTGGCTCAGGTTTGTTTGGTAAATCGCCCCAATGGCTGATCGCCGCTGAAATTGTAGAGACCAGCAAGACCTATGCGCGGGTCAATGCCGTCATCAAACCGGCATGGATAGAGTCCGCCGCACCGCACTTGCTCAAGCACAACTATTTTGATCCACACTGGTCACGCAAGCAGGGCCGGGTTGTGGCCTGGGAGCAGGTTGCCCTTTTTGGACTGGTGATTGTTGAAAAACGCCGTGTTAACTACAGCCGTATCAATCCGCAAGAAGCACGCGAGATATTTATCACCGGCGCGCTGGTCCGCGGTGAACTGAATACCCGGGCCGGGTTCCTGGAAAGCAACCAGCAAGTTCGTGAAGAGATCGAAGACCTGGAGCATAAACGCCGAAAACACGATGTGCTGGCCGATGAATCAGACCTGTTTGAGTTTTTTGATGCCCGTGTCCCCGAAGATGTTTGCGATAGTGTCAGTTTTGAAAAATGGCTGAAGCAGCTCGGTAAGGATGGACGCCAACAGCTTTATATCGGCCACGATGTTCTGATGCGTGACCAGGCCGGTGATGCACCCGGCAATATGTACCCGGATGAAATTGAAGTGGGTGTGCAGACACTGCCTTTGAGTTACCAGTTCAAACCCGGCGATCCTGCCGATGGCGTGACCGTGACGGTGCCACTGGAACGCCTGAACACCCTCGTGGACGGGCAGTTGCAGTGGCTGGTGCCCGGTTTATTACGCGACAAGGTGATTGCATTGATAAAAAACCTGCCCAAACCGCAGCGCAGGGTATTAACCCCGGTCCCGCAATTTGCAGATGCCGCATTGGAGCGAATTCGCGCCGATTACCCCGCGCCATTGCTACCCGCACTGGCCAATGCGTTAAATGCCATGACAGGCATGGATATCGAGGCGGATGTATTCGATGAAAGCCAACTGTCGGACTACCTGCGTTTCCGGGTGGAAGTGCAGGATGAGAATGGCCAGCAGGTCGCCGTTGCAAGAAGCCTGGATACACTGCAGGCTCAATTTGGCCAACAGGCCCAGCGTCAGTTCATGGATCGTCTGGGTACAGACCAGCAGCGTGACGATGAGCGGGACTGGGTATTTGGCAGCCTGCCAACCTCCATGCTGTCGGAAGATGACAGTGGTCAAAGTACCGAAGCGTGGCCGGCTGTGATCGATCAGGGTGAGGCCGTCGGCTTGCGATTGTTCGATACAGCGGAGGAGGCGCGACTGGAGCACCACCATGGCGTGTTACGTCTGCTGGCAATTAAACTGGACAGCAAGTTGCGGAGCATGTGCAAACAACATGGACTGAGCGCAAAAAGCATGCTGGCATGGAGTACCGCCGGTTCTTCGGAAACACTGATCGATGGCCTGGTGGTGAGCAGCCTGGCGCTGGTTGCAGGTGACCGTCCTGCGGCAGTGCGCGATGAAGAAGCATTCTCCAAACTGCTGCAAAGTGTTCGTGCTGAGCTTGGTCCGAAGTTTCGCAAACAGTCGGGATACCTTGATAAATCGCTCAAGCTCTGGAGCGAGCTGTCAGGTCAGCTGGATGACGAGTATTTTCATCTGCGCCCCCGCGTGTTCAATGACATGCGAAGCCAGTTGGATGACATGATCTACGAGGGCTTTTTGCACGAGTTGTCGCCCGCCAGGCTGCAGCATTACCCGCGTTATCTCGAGGCGATGCAAATACGGCTTGCAAGCATCGAAAAAGACCCGGGTCGTGATGCGACCAGGATGGATGAAATCGATCCGTTCTGGCAACGGTATTTGAATTTATTGGAAGATGGGCGGGATTATGACCAGGCCATGGACGATTACCGCTGGTTGATGGAGGAGTTCCGGGTGTCGTTGTTTGCACAACAGTTGGGCACTCGCACCAAGGTATCTGTTCAGCGCCTCAAAAAAGCTCTCCAAGTGGTCACCTGAGGCTGTGCCATACGGCACTGATGCAGGCAGGGATCAGCTTGTAAAATACGAAAAAAGCACCACATATCCCTGATTATGACCACCAACGCTGACAAAGCCCTGACTGCCTGGTTGCAGGCCTATCATGAGTCCGTTGGCGGTTCGGCAAATGAGTGCCTGACGCTGTATGACAGCGTACGGCAGTGCAAGCTCGCCAGCCCTGACAACCTGTCACTGTTACAGGAATTGCTGGATATCATGTCCGGTCTGTCACCGGATCCGCGTACAGTCAGTTGCGCGATGTTGTTTGTTGCCTCCGAGTGGGGCGAAGACCTCAAATCCATTCGTTCCAAGGTCTCAAAGGTGGTCAATGACCAGCTTGACCAGTTGCTATACCTGATAGAACTTGAGACCGAGCACTTGCCGGCAAGTACCGGGCATAGCGCAGAGGGCCTGCGGCGTATGTTGCTGGCACTGGTCAACGATGTGCGTGTTGTTTTGATTGCACTGGCCTGGCAACTGGTTAAGTTGCGGCGCGCGAGGGTAGAGCATACCGATGCAAAATCCCTGGCCAAGGAAGTGATGTTGATCCATGCGCCTCTGGCGAATCGCCTGGGTGTCTGGCAGCTGAAATGGGAGCTTGAAGACCTGGCCTTTCGTTTTGACCAGCCGGAAGATTATCGTCGCATAGCCATGCTCGTCGACGAACGCCGCACAGATCGTGAAAAATTCATCCGTGCATTTATTGAAAAGCTCGGCACTGCCATTAGTGATGCTGGCATCAAAGGTGAAGTGAAGGGTCGACCCAAACACATCTACAGCATCTGGAAGAAGATGCAACGCAAGGGCCTGGACTTCGAAGAGCTATTTGATGTCAGGGCAGTACGAGTATTGGTGGATGACCTGCCCGGTTGTTATAGCGTCCTTGGCCTGGTGCATACACTTTGGCAGCCCATTCCCGGCGAGTTTGATGATTACATCACGATGCCCAAAGGTAACAGCTACCAGTCACTGCATACGGCGGTTATCGGGCCGCAGGGTAAATCGGTTGAGGTGCAGATTCGCACTTACGAAATGAACGAGCACGCGGAGCTTGGTGTTGCATCGCACTGGCGCTACAAAGAGGGTGGCCCAAATGATCCCGCTTTTGACAACAAGATTGCGGTCATGCGGCAGTTATTGGAATCCGGCGAAGAGAAACTGGATGACGAAAGCCTGTTAGAGAGCTTCCAGACGGCTGCCAGTGAAGACCGCGTATACGTACTGACACCACGTGGCCAGGTGCTGGATATGACGTTGGGTGCAACCGTGCTGGATTTTGCCTATCACGTGCATACCGAGGTCGGGCACCGTTGCCAGGG
>CALJWY010000130.1 GCA_937974465.1 uncultured Lysobacterales bacterium
CTCACACTGCTGGGGATGAAGTATGGTTCCGAGGATTCACTTGAGTTTACCGAGAAAATTGCCCGCGATATGGCGATCGCCGGTTGGCAGGAGTCATTGGAACTGGCTCGTGAAAAAGGCCCGGCACCGGTAATGGAAGAAAAGTTCATGGTGAGTGCGGAAATGTTGCGCAAGCGCCCTGAAATGGTGACAGACGGTTACGGGATCGGCGACAAGGTTTCCGGGGCTATGTTGCATGCCAAATACAGTCGCTACATGCAAAAAATAGCCGAGATTGAACCAGAACTGGTTGATACATTGGCCAGGGAAGGTGCACGTTTTACACATCACACGTCGATCGCGCCCACCGGCACAATTTCCCTTTCACTGGCGAATAATGCGTCGAATGGTATTGAACCCAGCTTTGCTCATCATTACAGCCGCAACGTCATCCGTGAAGGCAAAAAGAGCAAAGAAAAAGTAGAAGTATTCAGTTATGAGCTACTGGCTTACCGTGAACTGGTGAACCAGAAAGCAATGCCGGGTTCGAGCGACCCGGATAAAATGTTGCCGGAACAGTTTGTTTCTGCAGATGACATTACGCCAACCGAGCACGTTGATATTCAGGCGGCGGCGCAGAAATGGATAGATTCGTCCATCTCCAAAACCGCCAATGTGCCAACGGATTATCCGTACGAAGATTTTAAGAATGTGTATACCTATGCTCACAGCAAGGGCTTGAAGGGGTGTACCACATTCCGCTTTAACCCAGAAGCATTCCAGGGCGTGCTGGTCAAGGAGCAGGACCTGGAAAACACCACCTATCGTTTTGTGCTGGATGACGGTGAGGTGATTGAAGTTAAAGGCAATGAGGAAATTGAGTACGACGGCGAAGTGCATACAGCAGCCAATCTGTTTGACGCCCTGAAAGAGGGTTATTACGGAAAATTTTAAATGAGACGTAGAAATGACGATTAAGATTGGCAAAAATATTGCTGGCTACGAAGTAGTTAAACCAGAAGAAGAAAAAGCCGCCCGCATAGCTGCGGCCGAAGAAAGGGCAGCGCGTGTTTCCGCCAAGGTGGTCCGGATGACCGAAAAGGTCATGCGACCTGAGGGTATGGAGTCACTGGAAGGTTCGACCTATAAAATCAAAACACCATTGGATGATCATGCGATGTATGTGACCATCAATGATATCGTTTTGAACTCTGGTACGGAACACGAGCAGCGCAGACCCTTCGAAATTTTCATTAATTCGAAGAACATGGATCACTTCCAGTGGATCGTGGCCCTGACACGTTTGATGTCGGCGGTATTCCGTAAGGGCGGGGATGTTACGTTCCTGGCCGAGGAACTACAGGCGGTATTCGATCCTAAAGGCGGTTATTTCAAGCCTGGTGGCAGGTTTATGCCATCCATCATAGCCGAGATTGGTGACGTGATAGCGCACCATATGCAGAAAATTGGCCTGATGGAGAAGGAAGAGTTATCTGAGCAGCAGAAGTTGATCCTGAAACAAAAACGGGAAGAAGTCGAGGGCACCCAGAAACAAGCTGCTACTGATTCAGCCGGAGAGGATGCTGGATACCCGGCTTCGGCCACCTTGTGTAACAAGTGTCACACCAAGGCCGTGGTGGTAATGGATAACTGCGCGACCTGTTTGTCGTGCGGTTATTCCAAGTGCGGATAGGGTTTAGCCCGTACATTACCCCCATTTACCGATTGCTAGCTTGCCCAGATACCACTGGGCTTGAGCTTCCTTTAACCAATAGCATCAGCTATTGGTCGCAGTCCAGCCCTGCGTCCAGTTGCACCTGTCCAGCGCTATCAACAGGCAAATGGGGGTAATGTACGGGCCCGTGAACATGGCATACATTTACCGATTGCTAGCTTGCCCAGATACCACTGGGCTTGAGCTTCCCTTAACCAATTCAATCAGCTATTTATCTATGCAGTCCTTGGCTTTGGTCTTGAAGTCACCAAAAACCTCCGTTTCGCTGCTATTATGGACATATGTTACTACCTGAAGAACTGATAAAAGCCAAGCGGGATGGCCAGGAGCTGTCGGGGGAAGCCATTCGGGGCTTCGTGGACGGCATAACTGGGGGCTCTGTCAATGATGCCCAGATCAGTGCATTTACCATGGCCGTGTATTTCCGGGGTATGAGCATGGAGGAGCAGTCTCTCTTGACGCTGGCCATGCGGGACTCGGGAAGAACTCTCCACTGGCCCGGCCTCGACGGCCCCGTGCTCGATAAGCACTCGACCGGTGGTGTTGGGGATCTTGTCAGCCTGGTGCTGGCTCCGATGCTGGCAGCCTGTGGCGCCTATATCCCAATGATTTCGGGACGTGGTCTTGGTCACACCGGTGGCACGTTGGACAAGCTCGAAAGCATTCCCGGACTGACGGTCAATCTCAGCCACGAAACCTTCGACAAGACGGTACGGCAAGTCGGCCTGGCCATTACCGGGCAGGGCAGCGACCTTGCCCCGGCTGATGGCCGGATCTACGCGGTGCGGGATGTGACCGCAACGGTGGACTCAATACCCCTGATCGTTGCTTCGATTCTTTCCAAGAAGCTGGCCGAGGGTCTCGATGGCCTGGTTGCCGACATTAAAACTGGCAATGGTGCTTTCATGTGCGAACGCAACCTTGCCCGTGATCTTGCTGCAGACCTGATAGAGGTTGCGGCGCTGGCAGGTCTGCCAGCGCGTGCCTTGATAACCGATATGAACCAGCCCCTTGCGGCAAGCGCAGGACACGCCCTGGAAATTGGTGAGACCATAGAGTTTCTGCGAGGCGTCAACCGCCAACCCAGGCTGGAAGATGTCGTTTTATCGCTGGGTAGTGAAATGTTGTTGTTGAGTAATCTGGCTGACAAGCCAACAGCAGCCCGGGATATGCTCACAAGCGTGCTCGAGTCCGGCCAGGCAGCGGAACGTTTTGCGCGCATGGTTGCCTTGCAGGGTGGACCAGTCGACCTGGTGGACTCACCACAAAAACACCTCGTGCCGGCTCCGGTGGTGAGAGACCTGCCGGCAGAAATCGACGGTTGGGTTCAGTTCATGGATACCAGGGCAATAGGATTGAGTATCGTTGGTCTGGGCGGTGGCCGCAGGCATGCCGGAGAGCTTATTGATCACCGTGTTGGTCTGTCCGGCTTTCGCCTGGTCGGTGACAAGATCAGTAAAGGGGATCCAATACTGACAATTCATGCTGCGGATGAGCAGTCCTGGCAGATTGCTGCCAGGCAACTTAAGGATGCTATATGCGTAGGGCGCAAGATGGATGCATTGCCCGCAGTTTACGAATTGATCACCTAGGGATTCTCTGATTGATTAATGAATCCTGCAATCCGAAAGAAGAAGGCATCTAAATGACTGGAACACTGCATATCGAGGCATCGAGAGGCGATTTTGCCGAAACCGTTTTAATGCCGGGAGATCCACTGCGCGCGAAAGCGCTTGCGAAAAAGCATCTAGAAGGTGTCCGGCAAGTAAATAGTGTGCGAAATATGCTGGGCTTTTCCGGTGTTTTCAGAGGCAAACCGGTTTCCATAATGGGTTCCGGTATGGGCATGCCTTCAATAAGCATTTATGCGCACGAACTCTTTGATTATTATGGCGTTAAGCAAATTATTCGGGTTGGCACTTGTGGCGGCCTCTGTGCCGATATGAAAGTCGGCGATATTGTAGTGGCCAGTACCGCGAGTACCGACTCGGCGATGCGCCACCATTATCGAGGCTTCAAGGGTGATACGATTTCAGCCGATGGCGAGCTATTGAAACGGGTGCAAGATAAGGCGGCTGAAAGCGCGCTGCATATCAGAACAGGAAATGTTTTCGCCACCGATTGGTTTTATCACCCCGACGATGGGTTTATCGAAAAAGTTCAGAAAAACGGCGCGCTTGCGCTCGATATGGAGTCTGCAGCGCTTTACGCTCTGGCACATCAGCACGGCAGGCGGGCCTTGACTATACTCTCGGTGAGTGACGTGATTCCAAGCGGTGAACACGCATCTCACGAAGTACGACAAAATGCCTTTGCCACGGCTATTGAAGTCGTACTCGAGGCCATTCTTGAGCCGGGGTCAGCTGAATGAGCGATATCAAAGCAGTCATAGAGCAGTTATATGTCCCCGCAAAATCAGCCAGTGAAAATGCTTACTCACCCTATAGCAGCGCCAGGGTCGGAGCCTCTGTTATCGATGAGGATGGCAAAATCCACACTGGTTGCAACGTTGAGAACGCCTCCTATGGCCTGACCCAATGCGCAGAACGCAATGCACTCGCCGCAGCAATAAGCGCCGGAATGAAGCCAGGTACGGCCGGAGCTTTATTGATATTCGCCACGGGTTTTGACGTGTTGGCGCCTTGCGGCGCGTGTCGGCAGGTGATGAGTGAATTGCTTGCAAAAGACGCGATAGTTATTTCCTGTCATAGCGAAACCGAGTACAACAGCTGGTCAATTGGAGAATTACTGCCCAATTCTTTTGTCTTGAGCTGAAGGACAGCACCACTGATATCCCGCAAAGGCGAACGGTCGGTTTTTATGAAGCTCGGCAGCACCGGTGCCAATGTTCAGAAATACACGACCGTTCAGAAGGGCATTTGAAATGGCGCTACAATGGATGGCTGCTTTGTGAACACTTTTAGCGTACCAGCGGGGAATGTCTATGTCCGTCCGACAAGTTTCAATCTTATTATTTTTTGCGCTGGCGTTTGTTGGCCGGCCTTCGCAGGCACAGGAAAATATATCCGTTGATCGATTCGCCAGGTTAGCCCTGAGTTGTGTCCATCAGGAATACCCCAACAAAATCGCCCATACATTATCCAGTGACGAAGATGTCGCACCACCGCGGCAACTGACGCCCGTATTCTATGGTTGTTTCGACTGGCACTCTTCGGTAAATGGACACTGGTTGTTAACACGGCTATTGCGTTTGTATCCGGATGAGTCATTTGCCCCGCTTGCCGAAGCGGCGCTGAACAAAAGCTTTGTTGCGGAGAATGTCGCGGTTGAGGTGAAATATGTATCAGATGACCAACGCGCGTCTTTTGAAAGGCCGTATGGTGTGGCCTGGCTGTTGCAACTGACGGCGGAATTACGTGAATGGGATGACCCTCGAGCCAATCGGTGGCTGGCCACATTGCTGCCACTTGAGTCCGTTTTGGTGGAGAGAATGGAGACGTGGCTCGGTAAACTGGCTTACCCCATCAGGATCGGTGAGCACGCGCAGACTGCGTTTGCCTTTGGTCTGTTCCTGGATTGGGCAAAGGCCGCAGACCGTGATGATTTTTTTCAACTGGTAGCGCAACGCACACGGGATTTCTACTTACAAGATAAAAACTGTCCGTTGGCTTATGAGCCGGGAGGCCAGGACTTTCTGTCTCCTTGTCTGGCCGAGGCAGACCTGATGCGACGCATAATGACTGACATTGATTATGCCACCTGGCTTCACGGCTTCATGCCCGGCATCCCTACCGACGGCAATGATGACTGGTTGAAGCTGGCAGTGGTGACGGATCCGACCGATGGAAAGCTGGCTCACCTGGACGGCTTGAATATCAGCCGGGCCTGGATGCTGGAAGGTATGGCCGCAGGTTTGCCCGAGGGTGATACACGTAAACAAGCGTTGACCGGAGCTGCTGCCAGGCACAGGACCTCGGGACTGGCTTCGGTGACCGGGGCGCATTATGAGGGAGGACACTGGTTGGGAAGCTTTGCAACCTACCTGCAGACAGCCCGCGGCCTTGCGGACAGGTAAAGAGAAGTCGATTCTTTTTGACTTCGATCAACGATTTCTCTGCTTGATGAATTATCATGAGCCTGAG
>CALJWY010000131.1 GCA_937974465.1 uncultured Lysobacterales bacterium
GCAATGGTGCCAATATTTTCGACCACATCCTCCCGCGACATGCCAATTCCATTGTCACGAATCGTGATCTGGCCTGCTTCTTCATCAATATCAACTTCAATCTTGAGTTCTGCATCACCACCCATCAGGCTGGCGTCCTGCAAAGCAATAAAACGCAGCTTATCGCAGGCGTCCGATGCGTTCGATACCAGTTCGCGCAGAAATATCTCGCGATTGGAATACAGAGAATGAATCATCAGGTTCAGTACTTCACGCACCTCGGCCTGAAACTCGAATTTCTCAGTTTTCTGTGTTTCGTCTGTTTTGGTTGTTTCGGTCATTGTTGGTTCCGCTCAATTGAATGCTAAAGCCCAAAATTGGGTCTGCTGTCCAACTTTCAAGGATCAGAAAAAAATTACCCGAACAAAAAAAAGCCCGCGACGCGGGCTTTTTTCCAAAAGATGGGAATATATCAGCTCAACTTTTCTTTAATGCGAGCAGCCTTACCTTCCAGTTCCCTGAGGTAATACAGCTTGGCGCGGCGCACAGCACCACGACGCTTGACCTTGATTGAGTCAATCAAAGGGCTGTATGTCTGGAACACACGCTCAACGCCAGTACCATGGGAAATTTTACGCACGGTGAAAGCAGAGTTCAGGCCGCGGTTCTTGATGGCAATGACAACGCCCTCAAAAGCCTGCAGACGTTCGCGGTTACCCTCTTTTACCTTAACGCTAACGATGACAGTATCACCTGGGTTGAAATCCGGTAACTCTCGGGTCATTTGCTCTGCGTTGATTTGCTCAATGATGTTCATCGTTCTGTCCTTTCAAAATAAGCCACATTCGGGCTTGACTAATTGTTGTCCAATTCATGACGAAATTCTTTCAGTAACAACTTCGCCTCTTGATCCAGTTCCCTGCCTTCCAACAGGTCTGGCCGCCGCTGCCAGGTTCGACCCAGCGCCTGTTTCCTGCGCCAACGGCGAATTGCCTCATGGTCACCGGATAGCAGTACCTGGGGCACCGCTTTTCCATCCGCCACTTCCGGGCGGGTGTAATGCGGATGATCCAAGAGACCATCCACAAAGGAATCCTCTACTGCCGATTGCTCATCCCCGAGCACACCGGGGATCAACCGGGTTACTGCATCGATGATAACCGCGGCAGCCAATTCTCCACCGCTGATCACATAATCGCCAATCGACCATTCTTCATCGACCTCGGACTCAATGGCCCGCTCATCGATACCCTCGTAACGTCCGCAAACAAGTATCAACCCCTGTCTGCCTGCTAACTCATTGATGCCTTCCTGGTCCAACCTGCGACCTTGCGGGCTCATCAGGCTGACCCGGGTACCATCAGCATGTTCTGTGCGCGCCGCCCGTATGGTTGAACTCAGCGGCTCTACCGCCATCACCATACCCGGTCCCCCGCCATAAGGCCGGTCATCGACCGTCCGGTGCCTGTCCGTGGCCAGGTCCCTCGGGTTCCAGGTCTTCAACTCGACCCGGCCATCCTTGATGGCCCGACCGGTGACACCCAGGCTGGTAAGGCCCTGCAGTGACTCCGGAAATAGCGTGATCACGTCAATTCGCATGATACCTGTCTAGCCCGCTTAAAATTCGGGATCCCAGTCAACCACGATCAAACCTGCCTCGAGATCAACCCGGATAACGTACTGCCCCTGGACAAACGGCACCAGTCGCTCGCGATCTCCGCGTATAACCAGTACATCATTGGCACCTGTTTCCATTAACCTTTCAACCCGGCCAAGAACTTCGCCCTTGGTGGTATGCACATCCAGGCCCTCGAGATCAGACCAGTAATATTCATTTTCAACCGTCTCGGGCAATTGATCGCGCCCTACAAACAGCTGTTGTCCCACCAGCGTGACCGCTGTTTCCCGGTCTTCAAACCCCGGTAATAAAGCAACCAGTCCTTTACCTTGTTTGCGCCCGTCAACTATTTTGACAGGTCTTTTTTCCTCTCCCAGCAACCAGGGCTGGTAACCCAATATCGCTTCCATGGGCCTGGTCCAGGAGTGTACCTTGACCCAACCCTTGATGCCGTGAACTGCGGATATATAACCGAGCGCTACGTGTTTATGCGCGCTCATCACGCAAACTCTGCGACATCAGTCGCAAGCTGTTCAGGCTGCGCTACTGCGAGCCTGTGAAACCAGGTTCTGCACACGTTCACTAATCTGTGCGCCTACACCGGTCCAATAGTCGACACGTTCCAGATCGAGCCGGAGACGTTCTTCCTGACCTCTGGCCAGCGGATTAAAAAACCCAATTCTTTCAATACGACGCCCATCACGTTTGCTGCGACTGTCCGCAACAACAATGTGATAGAAAGGCCGCTTTTTAGCGCCACCGCGCGCCAGACGAATCTTTACCATTCCATAAAACCTTTTGCTAAGGCCAATAATTTGGCCGGGCCTTGTCTTCCCGCCCCTCAGTAATCAAGGGGTCAAAACCTACAAAACCGTTGTTGATACCAGCCACACAAGCACTTTCATTGAGCCGGCTCCACGAAACCGCGTATTTTAACCATGTTTGAACCAAAAGAAAACAATAGCTTGTGGATTTATTCAAATAAGTCCTTCCTGCCACGGTCCGGTAATCGCCAGACTTATTCCCGGAGAATACAGATTGACAAACATCCACTGGCCATCGGCAGAAAAACAGGCGCCCGCCCATTCACTCCTGACCGCCGTCTTACGCAAATCATAACCACCAAAATCACCCCTCAATTCAGGGTTTGACTGGCAAAAAGCGAACAGGCTTCCGTTTTGATCGAGCCCCGCCAGCATTTGGCCATCGGTGAACAGGCCCAGCCGATCCTCGCAGATCACCAGGCTGCCCCGCGGACTGACGATAATATTATCAGGCCCTGAAAAACCATTTCGTTCGGTAGCTTCGAAAATCAATGTGATGGTGTTGCTGGCGATATCCAGTCGAAAAACCTGGCCGGCATCTGCCCCACCGCCAGACTTGGAGGTAAAATAGATCGCCTCTTCGTGGTAAATACAGCCTTCAAGTGACACAAAGGCGGTACCGCCATTAGCAATACCCTGGGCAACCACACCGGCACCATCATGGCTACCCGGCGTATGACCTTCCTGCGGTCGTTCAATGTCCACCCAGCCTGTTGCCATGGGTGTATTCAATGCTACAGCGCCCACCAGGTCTTTTTGGCCTTCCACCCTTAGCATCTGCAGCTTTCCGCCAGCCTGCAACTCACCCGGAACGTCCGGCAGATAACGGTAAAAACCTGCTACGGGTGACCTGTCCTCGGTCATGTAAACGATACCGTCCCGTGGATCGATGGCTGTTGCCTCATGATAAAACTGACCCATTGCCACAATCGGTGCAGGATTTGTTTCACCATCTGGGTGGACCTCGAAAACGTAACCATGCGACTTGCGGGCGTTTTCAAGCTTCCACCGGCTCTGCCGGCTTTCAAGCCCATGATGGGCCAAATCGGGTGTAAAAGGTGCTTCCTCACAGGAAAGCCATGTTCCCCACGGGGTCACACCACCGGCACAGTTATTGAGTGTTCCATTGAGACTGACTCTTGAATCGAGCAGACGCTCGTTACGGGTATCAAACCGCAAGGTTGTGGTTCCGCCCCCGGTGATATCCCAGGCCTT
>CALJWY010000132.1 GCA_937974465.1 uncultured Lysobacterales bacterium
TGAGATGGTAATGCCTGGGGACAATGTCCAGATGAAGGTAGAGCTGATCGCACCGATTGCGATGGAAGAGGGACTGAGGTTTGCTATCCGTGAGGGTGGACGAACCGTTGGTGCCGGCGTTGTCGCGAAGATCTTTGAATAAGACTGTATTGAATTACGAAGTGTTGAATTACACAGGCAGAGCGAGTTAAAGAAATGGCTGATCAAAGAATCCGTATCCGGTTGAAAGCATTCGATCATAGATTGATCGATCGTTCAGCCAGTGAAATTGTGGAAACCGCGAAGCGGACAGGCGCACAGGTGCGTGGTCCGATTCCGTTGCCCACTCGAATTGAACGTTACACAGTGTTGACGTCGCCGCATGTAAACAAGGATGCGCGAGACCAGTATGAAACTCGTACGCACAAGCGCCTGATGGACATCATGGATCCAAATGACAAGACCGTGGATGCATTGATGAAGCTCGACTTGGCGGCTGGCGTAGATGTACAGATCAAGTTGTACTGATCGGTTATAAGAGAACAGGACAGTAGGCAGAACAATGACCATTGGATTAATAGGCCGCAAACGCGGCATGACACGAGTGTTTACCGAGCAGGGCGATAGCGTTCCTGTGACGGTCATCGAGGTCAACCCAAACCGCATCACGCAGGTAAAAACTGTTGAGGCGGATGGATACAGCGCATTGCAGGTAACCCTGGGTACAAAACGCAACAGTTTGGTATCCAAACCGCAAGCCGGGCATTTCGCTAAAGCTGAAGTTGAAGCAGGTGAAGGCCTGTGGGAAATAAGGCTGAGCGGCGACGAAGGGGCGGACCTGGAAGCAGGCGCCGAACTTAACGTTGAGCAGTTTGAAGCCGGGCAGATCGTTGATGTTACCGGAACCAGCAAAGGTAAAGGTTTTGCAGGTGGCGTTAAGCGTCATAACTTTAGTATGCAGGACGCCACGCACGGTAACTCACTTTCGCATCGCGCGCCGGGCTCAATTGGCCAGTGCCAGACCCCTGGACGTGTTTTCAAGGGTAAGAAAATGGCCGGTCACATGGGTGATGCCCGCGTAACCACACAGAATCTTGAAGTGGTTAAAGTCGATGTTGAGCGCAACCTGTTGTTGATCAAGGGCGCCGTTCCCGGTGCCAATGGCGGCCAGGTTTCTGTTTATCCAGCCGTGAAGATGCACTGAGGAAAATGATGATGGAACTCGCAGTTGCAGGCGGAAACGCAATTAAAGTGTCGGAAACGACATTCGGACGCGACTTTTCAGAAGCGTTGGTTCACCAGGTGGTAACCGCTTATATGGCGGGCGCACGCGCTGGAACCAAAGCTCAGAAAACCCGCTCCGATGTACGTGGCGGGGGACGTAAGCCCTTCCGTCAGAAAGGTACAGGCCGTGCACGCGCCGGTACCATCCGTAGCCCATTGTGGCGCGGTGGTGGCCAGACGTTTGCAGCACGCCCACGTGACCATTCCCAGAAGGTGAATCGCAAAATGTACCGTGGTGCATTGCAGGCCATCCTTTCGGAATTGGTGCGTCAGGATCGTCTTATCGTGCTTGACTCAATTGAGCTCAGTGCACCGAAGACGTCAGAGTTGATAGGTAAGTTGGCCGAGCAGGGCTTCACCGAGGGTTTGATCGTGACGCCTGAAGTTGAAGGTAACCTTTTCCTGGCATCTCGCAATATTCCCAAGGTTTATGTATTGGATGTTGCAAGCCTGGATCCGGTAAGTCTCGTCGCTGCCGAAAAAGTGATCATGACTGTTGACGCAGTCAAGAAAGTTGAGGAGTGGCTGGGATGAGCAACGAGCGCTTGTACAAGGTTTTGCTTTCTCCGCGGATGACTGAAAAGTCAACCAGTATTGGTGAGAGTAGCAATCAGTACGTTTTTAAAGTTACCACAGACTCAAATAAAAAAGAGATCAAGGACGCCGTAGAAAAGCTGTTCGAGGTCAATGTTGAGTCAGTTCGCATTGTTAATGTTAAAGGCAAGAGTAAGACTTTCAAGCTCCGCGCCGGCAAGCGAAATGACTGGAAAAAAGCATACGTCCGCGTGCAGGAAGGTCAAGTGATTGACTTCCTGGGCGGGGATTCAGTTTAAGGATATTTGGTTATGGCAATTGTTAAGGCAAAACCAACTTCACCGGGACGTCGTGGTGTCGTGCAGGTCAAGCACGATCACCTGCATAAGGGAGAACCTCATGCTGCGTTGCTGGAAAAGAAATCGCGAACAGGTGGTCGTAATAACACCGGTCGTATAACTACGCGTCATCGTGGTGGTGGTCATAAAAAACACTATCGTGTTATTGACTTCAAACGCGATAAAGACGGCATCAACGGTCGCGTTGAGCGTATTGAGCATGATCCTAACCGGACTGCACATATCGCGTTGGTTCTGTATGCAGACGGTGAGCGCCGTTACATTATCGCTCCCAAAGGTCTGCGTTCAGGGGATCCGGTGAAAAGCGGTCGTGACGCAGCAATCAAGCCGGGTAACTGCCTGCCATTGCGCAATATTCCAGTAGGTACTGTTGTGCACTGTGTGGAAATGAAGCCTGGTAAAGGCGCGCAGATTGCCAGAAGTGCTGGCGCTGCAGTGCAATTGGTTGCACGTGAAGGCCAGTACGCAACCCTCAGGTTGCGCTCCGGTGAGATGCGCAAGATTCCGACTCGCTGCCGTGCAACGATTGGCGAAGTGTCGAATTCAGAGCATAACCTTGAGAAGCTGGGTAAAGCTGGTGCCACACGCTGGCGTGGTGTTCGCCCGACTGTTCGTGGTGTTGCCATGAACCCGGTAGATCACCCGCATGGTGGTGGTGAAGGCCGTACATCTGGTGGCCGTCATCCGGTTTCACCCTGGGGTGTTCCGACCAAGGGATACAAGACTCGCAGCAATAAGCGTACGGACAAGTACATCGTCCGTCGGTCTGGAAAATAACGGATAGCGAACATGGCAAGATCGATTAAAAAAGGACCTTTCATTGACCATCACCTGGCAAAGAAAGTGGAAAACTCAATTGAGACCAATAACAAGCGTCCGATCAAAACATGGTCACGACGTTCGATGATTATGCCGGAAATGGTTGGTTTGACCATCGCCGTGCATAACGGAAGACAGCATGTTCCTATCCTGATTAATGATCAGATGATTGGACATAAACTCGGTGAATTTGCGCAGACCCGGACCTTTCGAGGTCATTCCGGCGACCGCAAGACCAAGTAGGTAAGAGCCATGAATGCAACAGCAAAATTAAGAGGCGCAAGAATTTCAGCGCAAAAGGTACGCCTGGTGGCGGACCAGGTACGTGGCATGCCGGTTGAAAAGGCCGAGCAACTACTCGCCTTTAGTACGAAGAAAGCGGCCCGCATTATGAAAAAAGTGCTGCTTTCTGCAATCGCCAACGCCGAACACAACGATGGTGCAGATATCGATGAATTGAGCATCGCCACCATTATGGTTGATGAAGGCCCGACGATGAAACGCGGCAGGGCGCGCGCCAAAGGGCGTGGCACTCGGATTTTAAAACGGACCAGTCACATTACGTTGACTGTTGCCGACAGCGAATAGACCAGGAAAATATTATGGGTCAAAAGGTACATCCAATTGGCATCCGTTTAGGGATATCCAAAGACTGGAATTCAACTTGGTACGCAGAGCGTGGTGAATACGCAGAGATGCTGAACACTGACCTGGCGGTCAGGGCATACCTGCAAAAGCGTTTGCAGCAGGCAGCAGTCAGCCGCATCCAGATTGAACGTCCGGCAAAAACTGCCCGTATCACAATACATACGGCTCGTCCGGGTATCGTGATTGGTAAAAAAGGCGAAGACATTGAGAAGCTGCGTCGTGAGGTGACCGCCCGCATGGGTGTTCCGACTCACATTTCAGTTGCTGAAATTCGCAAGCCGGAGCTGGATGCCCAGTTGGTTGCTGAAGGAATTGCACAGCAGCTGGAGCGCCGCATAATGTTCCGCCGCGCCATGAAGCGTGCGGTAGGTAACTCAATGCGTTTGGGTGCCCTGGGAATCAAGGTGAAATTGTCCGGTCGCTTGAATGGTGCGGACATTGCCCGCAGCGAATGGTATCGCGAAGGCCAGGTGCCACTGCATACACTGCGTGCCGATGTTGATTATGGTGTCGTTGAGGCTGCCACAACCTACGGCATCCTCGGTGTGAAAGTATGGATTTACAAGGGCGAAGTATTCGACTTGTATGCAGCCAAACCTGAGCAGTCTGGCAGCACTAAAGGCGCCAACTAGGAGACTGAGCAATGTTGCAGCCAAAACGAACAAAATTCAGAAAGCAAATGAAAGGCCGTAACCGTGGTTTGGCCCAGGTAGGAAACCGCGTCAGCTTCGGTGAGTATGGTCTAAAGGCAACGTCCCGCGGATTTATAACTGCTCGCCAGATCGAAGCAGCACGACGCGCCATTACCCGCTATGTAAAACGTGGCGGTAAATTGTGGATCCGTATTTACCCTGACAAGCCCATTACCAAGAAGCCGGTTGAAGTCCGGATGGGTAAAGGTAAGGGTAATGTTGAGTATTGGGTTGCACCGGTTCAACCAGGCCGTGTGCTTTACGAAATCCAGGGTGTATCCGAGGATGCAGCCCGGGAAGCTTTCCGCCTGGCGGCAGCCAAGCTGGCGGTTAAGACCACCTTTGTATCCAGGTCGGTGATGTAATGAAAGTTGAAGAAATGAAAAGTAAGACTACGGTTGAATTGAGCGAAGAGCTGAAGAACCTGTTACAGGAGCAATTCAATCTGAGAATGCAAAAAGGTATGGGTCAGATGACCAATGTGAATGAGTTGCGTCGTGTTCGCCGTGATATAGCACGGGTTAAAACCGTCATGACAGAGAAAACAAACGAAGGTAATGCGGCATGAGTACTACACAGGAAATCAAGCGCACCCAGACTGGTCGGGTTGTCAGCAACAAGATGGACAAGAGTGTGACCGTACTTCTGGAACGTCAGATCAAGCATGCGTTGTATGGAAAATACATCAAGCGTTCCACGAAGGTTCGTGCGCATGACGAAGACAACAGTTGTGGAGAAGGCGATAAAGTTGTTATCGCTGAGTGCCGTCCTCTTTCAAAGTCGAAGAGCTGGCGGGTAATTGAGATTCTGGAGCGGGCACAGTAGCCCGGCCATCGGTTAAAACCGGAGAACGTATAAATGATTCAGATGCAGTCCATGTTGACAGCCGCCGATAACAGCGGTGCACGCCGGGTAATGTGTATCAAGGTGCTGGGTGGTTCCAAGCGACGCTATGCGCGCATTGGCGACATCATCAAAGTTACCGTTAAAGATGCAATTCCTCGCGGTAAAGTCAAGAAAGGCGAAGTTTACGATGCCGTAGTCGTGCGCACCAGAAGTGGTGTCCGACGCAATGATGGTTCATTGATTCGGTTCGATGGAAATGCAGCGGTGCTGCTGAACCCGAAACTGGAGCCAATTGGCACACGTATTTTTGGCCCGGTAACTCGTGAACTGCGTTCAGAGCGGTTTATGAAGATTGTCTCGCTTGCACCTGAAGTGCTCTAAGCGGGAGGAGTAATAGATGAAACGCATACATAAAGGCGATGAAGTCATCGTCACAACAGGTCGCAGTAAAGGCACCCGGGGTCATGTACTCCAGGTACTGGAGAATGATCGCTTGCTGGTCGAAAACGTGAATATGGCTAAACGTCATACAAAACCTGATCCGGGCCGTAACAAGCCAGGCGGTATCGTTGAAAGGGAAGCACCGATTCATGTTTCTAACGTGGCAATGTTCAACCCGGCGACCGGTAAGGCTGACCGTGTCGGGTTTAAATCACTGGAAGACGGCAACAAGGTGCGTATTTTTAAATCCACCGGCGAAGCCGTTGATATCTAGAGATCAATAAAATGGCAAGATTACACACTATTTACAAAGAAACGCTTGCACCGCAATTGAAGGACAAACTCGCACTTGAGAATGTCATGGAGGTGCCGAAGATAACCAAGGTTACGTTGAACATGGGCGTAGGTGAAGCGGTCACTGACAAAAAAGTCATGGCAGCAGCAACCGGCGACATGGCCGTAATTGCAGGTCAGAAGCCCATCGTCATAAATGCACGCAAATCTGTTGCGACGTTTAAAATTCGCGATGGCTGGCCAGTTGGTTGCAAGGTGACACTGCGCCGCGAGCGCATGTATGAATTTCTTGACCGCCTGGTAAACATTTCCATCCCGCGTATCCGGGATTTCCGTGGCTTGAATCGCAAGTCGTTTGACGGGCGTGGAAATTACAGTTTTGGTATCACGGAGCAGATCATGTTCCCTGAAATCGATTTTGACAAGATTGACACCATTCGTGGTATGGATATCACCATAACCACGACGGCCAGAAACGACGCGGAAGGATTGGCGCTGCTACAAGCGTTCAACTTCCCCTTCAAAGATAAATAGGTAAGGACCTTAGCATGGCAAAAGTATCCATGATCAATCGCGAGAAGCGGCGTACAAAGCTGGTAGGCAAATATGCCAACAAGCGCACTGCACTCAAAGCGATCATTGCGGACCCGGAAGTTGGGTTTGAAGAAAAACAGCAAGCAATGTTTTCGTTGCAGAAGTTACCGCGCGACTCGAGCCCGGTACGTCAACGTAACCGTTGTCAGATTACCGGACGTCCCCGCGGTTTTTACCGCAAGTTTGGGCTGTCCCGTAACAAGCTGCGCGAAGCAACCATGCGTGGTGATGTTCCAGGTCTCCGAAAGGCAAGCTGGTAATAGATAACAAGCTGGTCTTTGACCTGGCTAATGTGAAACAAGGTATTTAATCATGAGTATGAGTGATCCGATTGCCGACATGCTGACACGCATCAGGAATGCGCAGTCAACCAATAAAGTAACGGTAAGCATGCCGAATTCGAAAATGAAGGCGGGTATTGCCTCGGTATTAAAAGACGAGGGGTACATCAACGATTTTCGCGTGGATGATAACGACGGCAAGCCAAATCTTGAAATTACGCTCAAGTACTTTGAAGGCCGTGGGGTTATCGATAGCTTGAAACGAGCAAGTCGTCCCGGTCTTCGTATTTACCGCGGTAAAGATGAACTGCCCAAGGTGCTCGATGGTCTTGGCATTGTTATCGTCAGTACCTCGCGTGGTTTCATGACCGATGTGGCGGCGCGTGAAGCAGGTCACGGCGGCGAACTCATTTGTTACGTGGCTTAAGGAGTCCGGTATATGTCTCGCGTAGCTAAAAACCCAATTACACTGCCCTCTGGTGTTGATATCAATATCAGTGGTTCTAAGGTGAATATTAAAGGCCCCAAGGGAAACCTGGCGCTGGATCTGCATCCGAGTATTACTCTGGATGAAAATGACGGCGTATATATGGTCAAGCCGGACAGTGATAAAAATCTGGCAATGGCCGGTACTTTCCGTGCACTCATAGGCAATATGGTTGTAGGTGTCAGTGAAGGCTTTCAGAAGAAGTTGCAACTGGTTGGCGTGGGTTACCGCGCACAGGTCCAGGGCAAATCACTGAACCTCGCGCTTGGGTTCTCACACCCGGTTAAACATGAGGCACCTGAAGGTATCACCATCGAGACCCCATCACAGACCGAAATTATTATCAGCGGTTGTGATAAACAAAGAGTTGGTCAGGTAGCAGCAGAGATTCGTTCATACCGGCCACCCGAACCTTACAAGGGTAAAGGTGTGCGTTATGCCGATGAACGTGTCGTACGTAAGGAAGCCAAGAAGGCCTAGTACCGGTTGATACTGGTCAGGCTGGCTTAAGAGGAACGAGTAATGGAAAAGAAAACAGCACGTTTGCGCAGGGCGAAAAAGACCCGCTCACACATTCGTCGACTGGGTATGCCCCGTTTGACGGTGCATCGCAGTGGCCGTCATATTTATGCACAGGTAATTGCTGCTGAAGGTGGCACTGTTGTCGCAGCAGCATCAACAGTACAGAAAGATCTACGCACGGGCTTGAAGAGCACCAGTAATAAGGACGCTGCCAAGGCCGTTGGTAAAGCAGTTGCCGAAAAAGCGGTGGCTGCAGGTATATCAGATGTAGCATTCGACCGCTCTGGCTACCGTTATCACGGTAGGGTTGCAGAACTGGCTGATGCTGCACGTGAAGCCGGGCTGAAGTTTTAATTCACCCCCACTGAAGAATTAGGAAACAGGTATAAAAATGGCGAGAATGGACAGAGAAAACGGCGACGGGATGCTGGAAAAGCTGGTAGCCGTCAATCGTGTTGCCAAAGTTGTGAAGGGTGGACGTGTGTTCGGCTTTACGGCACTGAGTGTTGTTGGTGATGGAAACGGCAAGGTTGGATTTGGCTATGGAAAAGCCAAGGAAGTACCGGTCGCAATCCAGAAGTCAATGGAAAAGGCACGTCGGGACATGGTTACAATTTCCCTAAAGGATGGCACTTTGTGGCATCCGGTAAAAGCCAGGCATAGTGGCTCCAGAATCTATATGCAGCCTGCATCAGAAGGTACTGGCGTCATCGCCGGTGGCGCTATGCGCGCAGTATTGGAAACCGTTGGTGTGAGTGATGTACTGGCAAAAAGCGTTGGCTCAAACACACCCATTAACTTGGTCAGAGCCACCATTAAGGGTTTGGTGGCCATGCATAATCCGAAATCGATCGCTGCCAAACGCGGCAAGTCAGTCGATGAGATTCTTGCGAACCACAGCTGAGTAGAATAATGGCTAAGAAACAACAGATAAATGTGACGCTGGTCCGTTCACCAATTGGTACCCAGCCAAAACACAGGGAATGCGTACGCGGCCTCGGCCTCAAGCGGATGCACCAAACCGTAACGCTTGAAGATACACCTTCAGTACGCGGGATGGTTAACAAGGTTTATTACATGGTACGAGTGGAAGAGGTTTAACCCGCTTCTGCGAGCCTGAATCTTAATATTAGGAAAGTACAGACATGAAATTGAATACGATTAGCCCCGCTGAGGGCAGCAAAAAGAATCGCAAACGTGTTGGCCGCGGTATTGGCTCAACCGATGGTAAGACTGCCGGTCGGGGTCACAAAGGTCAGAAATCACGTTCCGGTGGTTTTCACAAGGTTGGTTTTGAGGGTGGCCAGATGCCGCTGCAACGCCGTTTGCCTAAACGTGGTTTCGCCTCAGCGACGGCGCGTTACAAAGCAGAAGTTCGTCTTTATCACATTGCGGCAATGGACGCTGATGTGATTGACATGGATACCTTGAAAAAGGCCGGCATCGTAAAACACGATGTACGTAAAGTGAAAGTTATCAACACGGGTGAAGTTGGCCGCGCAGTTACTGTGAAAGGCCTGGCAGTCACCAAGGGTGCACAAGCCGCAATTGAAGCAGCGGGTGGAAAGGTCGAATAATGGCAAAAACGCCTTCACAAGTAGCAGATACCTTAGGCGGAATCGGTCGATTGACTGAGCTGCGTCAGCGTTTGCTGTTCGTGTTAGTGGCATTGATTGTGTATCGCATCGGTACCTTTATTCCGGTTCCCGGTGTCAATCCACAAGCGTTGCTGCAATTCATGAACTCGCAGCAGGGCACCATCATTGATGTGTTCAACCTGTTCACCGGTGGTGCACTGGAGCGCTTCTCACTTTTTGCATTGGGTGTGATGCCTTATATCTCGGCATCGATCATCATGCAGTTGATGAGTAGTACGCTGCCTCAATTACAGCAATTGAAGAAAGAGGGTTCCAGCGGTCGTCAGAAGATTACCCAGTACACACGTATATTTACCGTGGTGCTGGCAGCCTTCCAGGCAGGCAGTGTTGCATTTGCCCTGCAAAGCCAGACCTCTATCGTGTTTTCGCCGGGCTACGGTTTTATATTTACCGCGGTGGTAACGCTTACGGCAGGCACCCTGTTCCTGATGTGGTTGGGTGAGCAAATAACCGAGCGTGGTGTTGGTAACGGTATTTCGCTGATCATCTTCGCAGGTATCGTGGCGGGTCTTCCCCGTGCCATTGCAGGCACGCTGGAGTTGGTGAATACCGGGCAACTGAGTATTCCGGCAACCCTGTTTATCCTGTTGCTGGTGATTGGTGTGGTTTACTTTATCGTTCGGGTAGAGCGTGGCCAGCGCCGCATCACCGTTAACTATGCACAACGGCAGGGCAAAGTGGCTTACCAGAACCAAGCGACTCACTTGCCTTTGAAATTGAATATGTCCGGTGTGATTCCAGCTATTTTTGCATCCAGCCTGGTGATTTTCCCGTCAACACTGGCTACCTGGTTTTCAAGTTCTGAAAATCTGAGTTGGCTAACTGACGTTGCGGCTGCATTAACGCCTGGTAATCTGCCTTACACATTGTTGTACTCAGGTTTGATCATATTCTTCTGTTTCTTCTATACGGCGTTGGTGTTCAATTCCAAGGAAACGGCAGATAATCTGAAAAAATCAGGTGCTTTTATTCCTGGGATTCGCCCGGGTCGGCATACGGCCGACTATATCGATAGCGTGTTAACCAGGTTAACCATGGTGGGCTCGCTTTACCTGGTAGCCGTATGTTTGCTGCCTGATATCCTCAGGGTGATTTGGGCTGTGCCATTCTATTTTGGTGGTACATCCGTGCTGATCGTTGTGGTTGTCATCATGGACTTTATTGCCCAGGTGCAGGCGCATTTGATTTCGCATAAATACGATAACCTGATGAAAAAAGCGAACCTGAAGTCATATGGTCGCTCAGGTGTGGTACGCCGATAAGGTGTTTAAGAGTGTGGCCTTGGTCACGGAATTTGTCGGCGGGGTACGCCAGACCGGTTAGCCGGAACAGCGTAACCGCCTTTGTTATCTAAGGAGAGCTGCAATGAAGGTGCAAGCTTCAGTAAAAAAGATATGCCGGAATTGCAAGATTGTACGACGCAGAGGCGTGGTTTTCGTTATCTGTACGGACAAGAAACACAAGCAGAGGCAGGGCTGAATCAATTCGCTTAAAAGCGAATTGCAGCTTTTACCGGTTTATTAGATTCGATATAATGTACTGTTTGCGTTAAGCAGTACCAACAGTAGACAGGAGTACGCAGTATGGCTCGCATAGCGGGAGTCAACATACCAGACCAGAAACATGCATGGGTTGCATTGACTCATATTTATGGGGTCGGACGCACACGTGCATTGGAAATTTGTGCGGCCGCAAAAGTAACGCCGGAGACGAAAATCAGAGATCTCACTGAACACGAGATTGAAGGTATTCGCTCAGAAGTGGCAAAAATCGCTGTTGAAGGTGATTTACGTCGCGACGTGGCAATGAACATCAAGCGTCTGATGGATCTCGGTTGTTATCGTGGTCTACGTCATCGCCGAGGTTTGCCGGTGCGTGGTCAGCGTACAAAAACGAACGCCCGTACCCGTAAGGGTCCCCGGCGTCCGATCAAGCGTTAAGCGGTTGCAGGTGAATTACTAATGGCAAAGCCAAACACAAAGACGAAAAAGAAGGTCAAAAAGGTCGTGGTCGATGGTATCGCCCACGTACATGCTTCTTTTAACAATACAATTATTACACTCAGTGACAGGCAGGGAAATGTTCTTTCCTGGGCTACATCCGGCGGTGCCGGGTTCCGTGGTTCACGCAAGAGTACGCCATTTGCCGCCCAGGTAGCAGCAGAGGCAGCTGGTAAAACCGCGCTTGATTTCGGTTTAAAGAACCTCGAAGTTCGCATCAAGGGCCCTGGTCCTGGTCGTGAGTCTTCGGTTCGTGCCCTGAATGCACTGGGTTATAAGATAACCAACATTATTGACGTGACGCCGATTCCTCATAATGGTTGTCGTCCACCCAAGAAACGTCGCGTTTAGGAGTTTTAGAAATGGCAAGATATATTGGACCAACCTGTAAGCTCGCGCGTCGCGAAGGCGTTGACCTGGGCTTGAAGAGCCCGGCACGCGGCCTTGAGTCGAAGTGCAAACTGAACCAGGTTCCCGGACAACATGGTGCCTCCAGGCGTCAGCGCTTGTCTGACTACGCGCTGCAGTTGCGCGAAAAGCAGAAAGTACGCCGTACCTATGGAGTACTGGAAAAACAGTTCAGTAATTACTACAAGAAAGCTGCCGGACAGAAAGGTGCTACGGGTGAAAACCTGCTGTTGTTGCTCGAAAGCCGTCTCGATAACGTCGTTTATCGTATGGGTTTTGCCGTAACTCGCGCCCAGGCTCGTCAGCTTGTTTCACACAAGGCCATCATGGTCAACGGTAGCCAGGTAAACATTCCTTCATACCAGGTGAAGCCGGGTGATGTTGTCAGTATTGCTGAGAAGGCAAAGAATCAGTTACGTGTTAAAGAAGCAATTACATTAAGCCAGGAAATGGATCTGGCGGCTGTATGGATGGAAGTCAGCAACGAGAAAATGGAAGGGCTGTATAAATCCTATCCTGATCGGAATGATTTACCGGCCGACATCAACGAAAGCCTGATTGTCGAGCTTTATTCCAAGTAATAACTTGGTATTTCTACCAGCTTTCTGGTGGAACTATTTAAACAGATTAACTATTTAGTGAGGTACATCCCATGATGGATGTGATTGAAAGCATGTTAAGGCCCAGGGCGGTTGGTGTTGATGAGATCAACGCGAATCGTGCGCGTATTGCACTCGAACCATTGGAGCGAGGCTTTGGACATACCCTGGGTAACGCATTACGTCGTGTATTACTGTCCTCAATTCCAGGCTACGCAATCGTAGAAGTGGAAATTGATGGTGTATTGCATGAATACACTGCGGTTGAGGGTTTGCAGGAAGATATTATCGAAGTACTGCTGAATCTCAAGGGTGTCGCTTTGCGTATGTTTGAACGTGAAGAGGCAGTCTTGACCTTGAGCAAGAAAGGTCAGGGACCGGTTACTGCGGCTGATATCCAGGTTGATCATAACGTAGAGGTTGTTAACCCGGATCACCTGATCTGTACGCTTTCCAAAAGCGGCAGTATCAATATGCAGATTAAAGTTCGTCGTGGTGTTGGTTACCAGGCCGCTAACCAGGTTCTGGTTAACGAAGAAGAAAGTCGTCCTATTGGCCGCTTGATGCTTGATGCGTCATTCTGTCCGGTACGTCGGGTTTCCTACTCGGTTGAAACAGCACGTGTTGAACAACGTACCGATCTTGATAAGTTGATCCTGGATGTCGAAACCAATGGCACCATGGATTGTGAGGCTGCTGTAAAAATGGCGGCAAACATCCTGGCGGACCAGTTGGCAGTATTTGTTGACTTCAAGGCGCGTACCGAAATTGTTGAAGAAGAGAAGTCACAGGAAATAGACCCTGTGTTGCTTCGACCAATTGACGATTTGGAATTGACGGTACGTTCAGCTAACTGCCTCAAAGCAGAAAGTATTTTATACATTGGCGATCTGGTTCAGAGAACTGAAGTTGAACTTTTGAAAACACCCAATCTTGGCAAGAAATCCTTGACCGAAATCAAGGACGTGCTGGCTCAGCATGAATTGTCATTGGGTACCAAACTTGAAAATTGGCCACCGGCCGCGCTGGTAGACTCTTAAGTCTCAAAACAGCACACGGAAATAGGAACGAGATATGCGTCATTTAAAATCGGGACGTAAACTGAATCGTAACAGCAGTCACAGAAAAGCCATGTTTCGCAATATGGCCAACTCACTGTTTGAACACGAGATCATCAAAACGACCGTCCCCAAGGCAAAAGAGCTGCGTCGTGTAGCAGAGCCGCTTATCACTCTGGCGAAGGATGACAGTGTTGCTCACCGCAGACTGGCATTTGACAGGCTGCGTGATAAAGAATCTGTCGGTAAATTGTTCAACGAAATAGGACCTCGATATGTGGAGCGTCCGGGTGGATATTTGCGCATCCTGAAATGCGGATACCGTACCGGTGACAAGGCTCCCATGGCTTATGTCGAGCTGGTTGGTCGTCCACGCGAGGACGATGAGTCAGAAGCTTAGCCACACAGCAGTCATGAATAAGAAAAAGCCCGGTATGTCCGGGCTTTTTTTATGCGTGTTGAAAGGTTGCTAGAAACCAGCCAGCTAAATGGTTAAAACATACTGCCTACCTGGTAAATGATAAATGCACCTGAGTATCCTATGCTGGTCATGTAGACCCAGGCGAATATAGGCCAGCGCCAACCATTGGTCTCCCGCCTGATGGTAGCAAGGGTCGCCGCGCACTGCAGACACCAGGCATAGAAAACAAGCATGCCGAGTACCATGGGCAAAGTAAAAATCGGCCTGCCGTCCGGCCATTTTGCAGCTCTGAGCTTTTCTGACAGGCTGTGATCATCGGCCTCTGCACCGACCGCGTATATCGTTCCCATCACCGCCACGACCACTTCACGCGCAGGAAACCCGGCAACTACAGCCGATGATACGCGCCAATCCCAGCCAAGCGGTTTGAACACGGGCTCAATGGTGCGGCCAATACGTCCCAGCCAGCTTTGTTCCATTTGTGCTGCAGAGCGTGCATTCTGCAGGCCTTGTTGAACCTGTAAGGTGCTTCCTGGTTCGATTGACACGGTTGGCTCTACTTCCATACGTGGGAAATATGCCAGCGTCCAGACCAGGATCGCCACCACGAAGATGACGGTGCCGGCGCGTTTGAGGAATATTCGTCCGCGATCAAACAGCTTTATGGCGACGGTTTGCAGGTTTGGTATACGAAATTCCGGCAGTGCCAACATGAAATGTGGCTTGGGACCTTTTAAGGCAGAGGACTTGAGCATCAGGGCGGTACCCAATCCACCAATAATGCCAAGCAGATAGAGTGCGAACAGAACCAGGCCTTGTAAATTCATCCACCCCACAGACTCATTGGGCACAAAAGCCGCAATCAATAAGGCGTAAATTGGAAGCCTCGCCGAACAGGTCATAAATGGCGCAGCAAGAATGGTGGCAATTCGATCCCTGCGATCCGGAATGACCCTTGTAGCCATTATTGACGGTACTGCACAGGCAAAGCTGGAGAGCATGGGGATTACCGATTGCCCGGATAGTCCGACGGTCCGCATTACCCGGTCCATTAGAAAAGACGTACGGGCCAGGTAGCCTGTGTCTTCCAGAATAATAATGAACAGGAATAAGATTAAAATCTGCGGTAGAAATATGATCACGCTACCAACACCAGCGATGACGCCATCTGCGAGAAAGCTGCTGAATGCGTTTGTGCCGAGGGTCGCCACCAGCCATTGACCCAGCTCCGAGCCGGCTGAATCTATCAGATCCATCATTGGTGTAGCCCAGGTAAATACGGCCTGGAAAACAAGCAATAAAACCGCAAAGAATAGCAGGGTCGCGGGCCATGGCTGGTTTGTCCAGCGCACCAGGCGGGCACCCAGTTTCTCATATAGCGGAGCCTGAACCTGGACGTCTTCAATCACGGTTTTAACCCATTGATATCGACGGCGCGCCTCGACCGCTACTGGCGGGTCATCGCCGAACAGGCGTGATCGCAAACCATCGACTGTCTCATGCCCCAATTGATCGCTCAATTTGCCCTCAAACCCAGGATGGGATTGCAGCAGGGCCTGGATGATATCAATACGTTGCCAGTCGGATCCCAGTTGTTGTGATAACTGTTGAGCCGTTTCGCTCAGCTCAGGCCAGGAAGCGGGTATTGCAGGCGTTTCGACTTCCGTGACGTGTTCGAGACCTTCTTTAAGTTCATCCAGTCCATGGCCACTGATACTGCTGACAGGGTAGACAGGTATTCCACCCAAAGCCTTTTGAAGCCCCTCAATATCTATCTTGATACCGTTGGCAGTGGCGGCATCGATCATCGTCAGCGCCACCATGGTTGGCAGTTGCAATTCCAGCAACTGTTCCATCATATAGAGGCCCTGGTAAATGTGGGTGGCATCAATCACCACCAACAAACCGGAGGGGCGCTGGGTTCCCGGCACCCGTCCGAGTATGACATCTACGGCAATACGCTCATCGACGGATGTGCCATCAAGGCTGTAAATTCCGGGCAGATCCACCAGGTTAAGTGCGCTGTTACCAAGCTCAACCGTGCCCTCGTGTTTTTCAACGGTCACGCCGGGAAAGTTTGCGGTGGTCTGGCGCAATCCGGTCAAGCGATTGAACAGGGTGCTTTTGCCGGTATTCGGATTACCGATAAGTGCGATCGATGCGCGGGCCTTGTGCCGAATACCAATACCACTGATTGGTATCTTTACTTCAGTACTTTCAATCACTTTGATGGCGAACTGTTGATCCGGGAAACCTTAAAGTGGCGGGCCTGTTCCTTACGTAATGAAATGGAACTGCCAAAGAAGCCAATTTCAAGCGGGTCGCCACCAATGGCAACATTCTCCATACGCACGGTAATATCCTCTACCATGCCAAGGACCATTAAACGAATGACACCAGGATCGCGGGTGTCGATTTTATCCAATTTGGCAGTTTCGCCGGGTGCCAGATCTGCAAGTGTCATGATTGTTCCTAAAAATGTAAATGAGAGCTATTCTCATTAAAGATGGTATTGTAAATCATCTACATACAAAAGTTACATAACCTAGATCAATTAAATGCGAATCATTTCAATATAAATGTTGACACATGGTGCCCATGAAAAGATTTTGCGACCCGGGTGCAACGGATTGATGTATAAATCAGAAGAGTTTTTTCTGCCAGCGCCCCGATTTGAGCAGGCCACAACAGGCGTTGGCCTGAAAGTGATACAGCCAATGGTTGACTGCGGGAACATCAAAAACTGCAATATCTGCTGCAAAGCCCGGCAGCAATGAGCCAATTCGGTGCTCAGCTGCAATCGCCCGTGCAGCAACACTGGTAGCCCCCATAAGGACTTCCTGGGGTGTCATTTGCTGGTTGATGCAGGCCAGGGTCATGGCAAGAGGCAAATGAAAGCTGGGTGCCGAGCCCGGATTGAAATCCGTTGCCACGGCCACCCTGACGCCCGCATTGAGCATTTCCCTCGCCGGTAAATAGCGTTCCCGCAGGTAGAGTGATGCAAGCGGCAGGCTGACTGCTACGGTGCCTGCTCGTTCAAGTGCCTGGATGCCTGCTTCATCAGCATATTCAAGATGTTCTGCAGACACTGCGCCAAACTCGGCCGCCAGTTGTGCGCCACCACCGCAGCTCAATTGATCGGCGTGTACCTTGATCTTCAGTCCTGCACCCTTGGCAGCAGAGAGAATCTGCCTGGCTTCGGAGACGGAATAAGCGCCTTGTTCCACAAATATGTCGCAAAATTGAGCCAGCTCCTGCTCAGCGACTTCCGGGATAAGTTGTTGGCATAAGAGGTCGATGTATTCACTGCGTCGCTGTTGATACTCGTCCGGCACCATGTGTGCGCCTAAAAAGGTGGGGACAAGTTCTACCGCCTGCTGTTCGTCCAGGCGGCGGTACACCTGTAATTGTTTCAGTTCAGATAGCCGCTCAAGCCCATAGCCGGATTTACATTCTAGCGTCGTAATACCCAGGTCGCGTATCTGCTCCAGTGCCTTAAGGGCTTTTTCTGTCAACTGCTCGATGGAACTGGACCGGGTTGCCGCTACCGTGCTGCGTATGCCCCCGCCGGCAGCCGCGATTTCCTGGTAACTGCGCCCCTGCAAACGCATTTCAAATTCGTCACCACGCCAGCCACCAAAGCAGAGATGGGTATGGCAGTCGATCAGTCCGGGTGTCACCAGCCGGCCGCCACAGTCAATGGATTCCTGCCCAGCGAAGCGGGCCGGCAATTGATGCTCTTCACCAACCCACTCAACGAGGTTGTCTGCAAACACCAATGCAGCGTTATCGATCAACCCCGCATCCTGCTGGGGGGCGCCGGGAGGGCAGGTGGCCAACTGGCCTATATTCCTAAAGACTGTCACCACTGTCGTGTGTGCGCTTGCAAGTGCATGTCATGTATCCGTATTAGCCAAGTGGACCCAACTCGTTTTCAACCGCTTTCACCAGTCTGCCGTTGCGCAATATCTCGGCACACAGGTCGAGATCGTTTCTGACTTCGTAATCCTTTATCGCGTGCTCGACCTCTTTGCGCAGTGCCTTGTGAGAGATGGAAACTCCATAGCCAGGTTGAAACTCAGCTCTGAAATCCAGTGCCTGGGCCGATGTCAGTAACTCAACTGCCAGAACCCGCTCGACATTTCTCAGCACAGCGGCGAGTTTAAAGGCGCTGATGGAACCCATGCTGACATGGTCTTCCTGGCCAAGACTGGTCGGAATGGAATCGACAGATGCTGGATGGCAAAGGATTTTATTTTCTGAAACCAGTGCGGCGGCTGTGTACTGTGGAATCATGAAGCCCGAATTAACACCCGTGTCATGCATCAGCAGTTTTGGCAGGCCGTCGTGGCCCTCCAGCAGCAAATAGGTTCGGCGTTCAGAAATACTGCCAAGCTCGGCCAGGGCAATCGCCGCAAAATCCATTGCCAGGGCCAGTGGCTGGCCATGAAAATTACCCCCAGAAATAATGTCGCCCTGCTCAAATACGAGCGGGTTGTCGGTGACTGAATTCAACTCGGTTTCAATGGTTTTGCGTGCGAAATCCAGGGCATCACGACTGGCTCCATGTACTTGTGGGACGCAGCGCAGGCTGTATGGATCCTGGACTTTGCCACAGTCACGATGCGCAGCGAGAATTTCGCTACCCTCCAACAAACGCCGGATGTTGGAGGCAACGACCTGTTGGCCGTGATGCGGCCTGATCGCATGAATTCTCTCGTCAAATGGGGCCGCGCTACCTTGCAACGCTTCAAGACTCATGGCAGCCAGCAAGTCGGCCTCACGTTGCAGAACCAGTGTGCGTTCAAGCACATAAGCACCATAAGCTGCCATCATCTGGGTACCATTGATCAGGGCCAGTCCGTCCTTTGCCTGCAGGCTGACGGCCTGGATGCCTTTTGCTTGCAGGACATCTGCGGCAGGTACCCGGTTAGAGAGGGCCTCATCCCAGACGTCACCTTTGCCAATCAGTGGCAGACACATGTGAGCCAGCGGAGCGAGGTCACCGGATGCGCCGACACTGCCTCTGCTTGGCACCCAGGGCAGAACACCCTTTTCTTCAAGCAAGAGCAACTGTTTAAAGGTTGCCTCTGATACCCCTGAGTAACCAAGGCTCAACGAATGTATTTTAAGTTGCAGCATCAAACGGGTGACTTCAGGTGGAACGGGGTCACCCATACCACAGGCATGACTCAACAGGATATTTCGCTGCAGGGTGGCCAGTTTATCCTGGGAAATACGCTTGTTGGCTAAAACCCCAAACCCGGTATTGATACCATAGTGCGCTTCACCATCTTCGAGCGCCAGTTCAACAATTTTTCGTGACTGGGTGACCGCGTCATGCCGCTCTCGCAGTTGCGCCATGCTGACATCCAGGTCGTCGTATAAATGGTCCAGCCGTATATAGGGAGAGCTCATACTTGTTCTTCGCCGTTATTCATTGGTGGATAAATGCCACGCTCGTTGGCAATCAACATTCCTGGGGCTATTCAGCCACACCCGGGTCCAGATTATTCATCAACATCCACATGGCGGCCTCCTGATGGCAGCTGATTTTTGTGCCGGTTGGTGTCTTTATGGGTGCATTTTTTGTGTTCATTACTGTACAGTCACTATCCTGAAAGATTTGTTCAAATTATAGCAGTCAATAAGGCGTTGGCTGTGGTATTACCGATAAATAGATGGATTGGATATGCTTAACAGGATTACACCGCGAATTTGGAACCTATGTGTCTTTTTATGCTGTGCATCATTGTTTGGTTTTGCGCTGTATAGCCAATATATAAATTACCTTGATCCTTGTCCCCTGTGTATTTTGCAACGCTTTGCGTTCCTCGGTATCGGGCTGGTTGCCCTGCTGGCCCTGCTGCACAATCCAGGGAGTTTCGGGCAGCGCTTTTACGCCTGGGTGCTGGTATTGGTTGGCGCTTTTGGCGCCTTTATTGCCGGCCGGCATGTCTGGTTGCAGAACCTCCCTGAAGACCAGGTGCCTGAGTGTGGTCCGGGGCTCAACTACATGATAGAAAATTTTCCGCTGAGTGAAGCCGTTGCGAAAATATTCTATGGGTCAGGAAGTTGCGCAGAGGTGCACTGGCAGTTTTTGGGCATGACAATGCCCATGTGGACATTTGCCTGGTTCGTGGGATTGAGCCTGGTCACCCTGTGGATGGTCTATCGCCCAGCCAGCCGTTGAGCGAATCAACCGGGATTCAACTTTTAACAACACATAGAATTGGGAGACGGGATACTTGAACACTTTACCGGAAGAGAAGGATTGGCAACCTGACTCGTGGCAAGCAAAGGAAGCGAAACAACAGGCGAGTTATCCGGATGCGGCAGAGCTACAGTCTGCACTGGTTGAATTGGCAGCGTTACCGCCCCTGGTTACATCCTGGGAAATTCTTTCATTAAAGCAGCAAATTGCCCAGGCACAGGCGGGGGAACGGTTTCTGCTGCAGGGTGGGGATTGTGCTGAGAGCTTTGCGGAATGTAATTCGGATGTCATTACCAACCGGCTCAAAGTTCTCCTGCAAATGAGCCTGGCATTGACCCACGGATTGCAGAAACCGGTAATCCGGGTTGGCCGGTTCGCCGGGCAGTATGCAAAACCTCGATCCTCGGATGTTGAAACCCGGGCTGGAGTGACATTGCCGAGTTATCGGGGTGACCTGGTCAATTCGGTCGATTTCACCCCTGAAGCCCGTCGACCAGACCCTAAGCGACTGATCCAGGGGCATGCCATGTCTTCGATGACAATGAACTTTGTTCGTTCCCTGGTCGATGGTGGTTTTGCAGATTTACATCACCCTGAGTACTGGAACCTGAGCTGGGTTCAACACTCGCCGCTGGCAACAGAGTTTCAACGATTGGCCGATAGCCTGGGCCGCGCTGTGAACTTCATGGAAACCATTTCCGGTCGACGTGCCGGTGTACTCAAGCGGGTGGATTTTTATACCTCGCACGAAGCCCTGCATCTCCACTATGAGCAGGCCGGTACACGCCAGGTGCCACGACAATCAGGCTGGTTTGACCTGACCACCCATTTCCCGTGGATTGGAATGCGCACCGCCGCCCTGGACGGGGCGCACGTTGAATATTTCAGGGGTATTCGCAATCCCATTGGCATTAAGATAGGGCCCACCGCTGGACCCGACCAGGTTCAGAGGCTTTTGGAAATCCTGAACCCGGAATCGGAAGCGGGTCGAATCGTTTTAATTCATCGAATGGGTATGTCACAGATTGAATCCAAACTGCCTCCATTGATCAAGGCGGTGCAGGATACAGGGTCGCCGGTGTTGTGGGTATGTGATCCCATGCACGGCAATACCGAAACCACCTCATCGGGTATAAAAACCCGCCGTTTCCGTAACATCATGAATGAGACAGAAACGTCCATCCAACTGCACCACCAGCTTGGTTCGCACCTCGGCGGCGTTCACCTTGAACTCACGGGTGAAAATGTGACTGAATGTACCGGCGGAGCAAGGAACCTGGTGGAAGCCGATCTGAAACGGGCTTATAAGTCGATTGTAGATCCACGCCTGAATTACGAGCAGGCGCTTGAGCTGTCTATGCTGATTGTCAATAAATTCGAAAAGTTGAACTAGGGTCTGTGAACACGACTTGGATCAATGTGTTGCCTACCCTAATGTTGCGGGGCAAAGCTAGAGGAGCGTAGTTTGCGACAGGCGTTTCACATAAAGGCATTGCTGCCAAACAGGGTAAGCTGTTTCGCCGGGTTGGTCATATTGATAGTCTTGTGCATGCCGCTTGCTTCAGTAGCAGCCAGCGGGCAGGTCCGGCACTCGCTAAGTTTTCCGGTAGACAGGGAGCAGATTATCCTGGTGCGCTCAGAGTTTCCGGTTGCTGCCCCGGTGACGGTTTTGTCCATGCCAAACTGGACTCCCGGTTCTTACCTGATACGTAATTTCGCCGCCAATGTAGAAGAGGTTTCGGCAACTTCTCCTGACGGCACTGCATTGCAGATTCACAAGGTCAGCAAAGACCGTTGGCAGGTCGAGACTGGCCAGATCGAGAAGCTGATCATCGAATACCGGGTGTTTACACCAAGAATGGCTGTTCAACTCAGTTGGGCAAGCAGGGACTATTCGCTCGTCAATGGCGCATCAGTATTCCTCTACTCCGAGCAAACAAGAAATTTCCCACAGTTGCTGGAGATGAGAGTGAATGCTGAGAGGGGAGACGTCTTCACCGCCCTGCCAGCATCGCAGAATGAGGGAGTTTACCTGGCCGATAATTACGACGAACTGCTTGATAATCCCATTGTGGTCGCCAACGCGCCCGTCTATCAATTTGCAGTTGGAGGACAGGATTACAAGTTTGTCAATGTCGGAGAAAACTCCTCCTGGGATGGTTCTGCAGCGGCGGATGCGGTGGAGAAAATCGTTGCTGAAACCCAGTCATTCTGGGGTGTGAACCCACTGCAAAGGCCATATTGGTTCCTGAATTTTGCCATTGGCGGCAGGGGTGGGCTGGAGCATGATCACAGCACGGTGATGATTTCAGACCGGCGGTCAATGCGTGACCGCGACGCCTACATTGCCTGGCTGGGCATTGTTGCGCATGAGTTTTTTCATGTCTGGAATGTGCGTAATATGCGCCCGGCAGCTCTCGGTCAATATGATTACCAGAAAGAGCAATACACTAGCCAATTATGGATTGCAGAGGGTTTGACCAGCTATTTTGACAACCTGATCCTGGCCCGTGCCGGCCTGATTGACCTGGAGGAATATCTTGAATTACTCGCAAGCAGCATACACCGGCTTGAGACCACCCCCGGCCGCCTGGTTCGCCCGGTTACCGAGGCTTCATTTGATACCTGGATTCGTCATTACACACCCGGTTCCAATACCGTCAACAGCACCATCAGTTATTACACAAAAGGTGCGGTGATAGGCTTCGTCCTGGATGCCTACATCCGCAAGACGAGTAAGGGCAGGCGCAACCTGGACAGGGTTATGCAGGAAATGTACCGGGAGTATTCCGATACGCCATATGCCCAGGATGCGTTTGAGCGCATCCTGGTTGATGTGGGTGGCAGCGGGGCGGGTGAATTGCTGCAGTCAATGCTGACGACGACCTCGGAGCTTGATGTTGATACAGCACTCGACTGGTACGGGCTGCGGCTTGAACGGCGTGAGGCAGTTGAATCGGATGACGGCAAGGCTGCTGATCCACCCAGCAGTGGAATGGGGGTGATCTGGGATCAGGACAAACCGGTATTGACGATCAAAGCAGTTCTTGCAGAAAGGGGAGCAGCCAGGGCTGGCCTGATGGCCGGTGATGAATTGATTGCCATCGGTGACGAGCGGCTGAATAAAGGCAACCTGGATAGTCTGCTCGGCCGTTTCCTGCCGGGTGAAGTGGTAACCGTCCTGGTCGCGCGCCGCGGCAAAATTCTCAGCCGTCAAATCACCCTTGATACCGCACTGCCTGAGCGATTTGATATCGTGGTCTCAGATGGTTTTGGAAAACGGCATGTGACGCGCTTGCAGAACCTGCTCGGGCAGAAATTAACTCAATAAAACCAGCGGCGTCTGGTAATTACCCAACTGCCGCCCCGGTTTCTCAGGCTTCCTGTTTTTTGGCCGCGCGACCGGCTGTTTTGCGTTCGTGTTCCTTCAGGTGTAGTTTTCGAACCCGGATGGAGTTAGGTGTCACCTCCACCAGTTCGTCGTCCTGGATGAACTCCAGTGATTGTTCGAGGGTCATGATTTGTGGTGGCGCAAGCAGTACATTATCGTCCTTGATAACGGTTCGAATATTTGTCAATTGCTTGGCTTTCAACGGATTTACGGTCAAGTCATTACCACGGTTATGTAAACCGATCACCTGGCCTTCATAAATGTCGACGCCACCTTCGATAATCATGCGTCCCCGATCCTGCAGATTATACAGCGCGTAGGCGACGGCCTTGCCCGTGCTGTTTGAAATCAGTACGCCATTGTTGCGGGTCGATATGGGCGCCGGGTTATAAGGCCCATATTTTTCAAAGCTATGAAATAACAGGCCGGTTCCGGCAGTCAGGGTGCGAAACTCTGACTGAAAGCCGATCAGCCCACGGGCGGGAATCATGTAATCCATGCGGATTCTGCCCTTGCCATCGGGTTGCATATCCTGGATTACGCCACGGCGCTCACCCAGTTTCTCCATCACGGCGCCCTGGTAATCGGACTCCAGGTCCACGACCAGTAACTCGTAAGGCTCTTCGGTTTTCCCGTCGACCTCATGCAGGATCACCTCAGGCCGCGAGATGGCCATTTCATAACCTTCTCGGCGCATGGTTTCAATCAGGATGGAAAGGTGTAGCTCGCCACGTCCGGAAACGCGAAATCTCTCCGCGTCGCTGGTTTCCTCGATACGCAAAGCCACGTTATGGCTGGCTTCACGAAACAATCGTTCGCGCAGTTGCCGGGAGGTGAGGTACTTGCCTTCGCGGCCGGCGAAAGGTGAATTGTTGACGCGGAAAGTCATGCTGATGGTGGGTTCATCAACGGTCAGTGGCGGCAGGGCCTCGACCGCGTCCCGGTCACACAAGGTATCTGATATACGCAGATTCTCTACACCGGTAACAGCAATGATGTCGCCCGCGTTGGCTTCAGCGGTCTCAATCCGCTCCAGGCCGCGAAAACCCAGGACCTGCAAAATTCGTGCGTTGTGCTGTTCACCGTAGCGGTCGATCACGGTAAGGCGCTGATTGGGCTTGACGGTGCCGCGCTGCACCCTGCCAATACCGATCACTCCAACGTAGGTGTTGTAGTCCAGGGTTGTTACACGCATCTGGAACGGACCTTCCAGGTCGACCTCCGGTGGTTTAACCTCATTGACGATGGTTTCAAACAAGGGGGTCATGTCACCTGCACGAACATCGTCCTCAAGTCCGGCATAGCCTTGTAAAGCAGAGGCATAAACCACCGGGAAGTCGAGTTGTTCTTCGCTCGCGCCAAGGTTATCAAACAGTTCGAAAGTCTGGTCCAGTACCCAGTGAGGGCGGGCGCCTTCGCGGTCTACCTTGTTAATGACCACGATGGGCCGGAAACCCATCTCGAAAGCTTTCTGTGTCACAAACCGTGTTTGCGGCATTGGCCCATCGACCGCATCTACCAGTAACAGCACGGAATCCACCATGCTCAGTATGCGCTCAACCTCGCCGCCAAAATCGGCATGGCCAGGTGTATCTACAATATTGATTCGGTAAGGCGTGTCGCCATCGGTCCAGTTAATTGCCGTGTTCTTTGAAAGAATCGTGATGCCACGCTCTTTTTCCAACTCATTGGAGTCCATCGCGCGGTCAAGCGTTGCCGAGTGTTCGCCCATCGTGCCGGACTGCTGTAGCAGCTGGTCGACGAGCGTGGTTTTGCCATGGTCTACGTGGGCGATGATGGCAATATTTCTAAGTGTTTTGATCACGGTGGATTCCAATCGGGGTAAGCGCGCGCAAGTTACACGCTTTGGCCACTTTAAGCAATGTTTTATTTAAAAAACAGCAGGATAAATAAGCCGGAATATGTGCGCGCGGGTCGCTCCCGGGTAAAAAGTTGGTTTATACTTGCCAACCTTGACTGCCTGCACCAGTGCAAAACGAGCAGGCGTGCAGCGATCTGAAAATCATTATCCTAAGGACATCGTTATGACAGAAAAAAATGGTGTGTTAAGTCAGTTTCCCAGGTCATTCTGGGCTGCCAATACCATGGAGATCTTTGAACGCATGGGTTGGTATGGTTTCTACGCCGTTTCTACCCTGTATCTCACCGGTTCAGTGGAGGACGGCGGGCTGGGGTTTTCCTCGGCTGACCGCGGCGTAATACAGGGTTTAGCAACCTTTTTCCTGTATCTTTTCCCAGCGGTGTTTGGCGCCCTGGCAGACCGCTATGGCTACAAGAAGATGTTCCTGGCATCTGCGGTCGTGATGGCGCCATCGTATCTGATTCTGTCCCTGCCAACCGGCTTTTGGCCATTTCTTGCGGCTTACTTCCTGGTGGCGGTTGGCCACGGTATGTTCAAGCCGGTGGTGATTTCCACCGTCGCCAAGTCCACCAATGAAGAGAATGGCTCAGTGGGTTTCGGTATTTTTTACATGATGGTTAATATCGGCGGCTTTATCGGTCCGATCGTCGCGGGCATTGTGCGTGGCTGGAACTGGAACCTGGTGTTCTATGCGTCCGCAGGCTGGATTATCATCATGTCGATTGTCTGCTTGATAGTGTACAAAGAGCCGCCAAGGGATGTCGAAGCCGAGAGCCACAGGTCTCTGGCAGAAGTTTTTAGCGGTATGGTGGAAGTGGTTGGCAATCTGCGCTTTTTTGTCTTGATTTCCGGTTTGTTGGTGGTGCTGGTGATGGGCTCCAAATGGTGGAGTTTTTCTCTGGTTGGCATGGTGGCTGCAGGATGGCTGGCGATAAACCTGATCCTTGACGTGTTGTTTCGCGCCGATAATTCGTCACGGGCATCACGCAAATGGTATTCACAACCAATGATTATAGGCGAGGGACGCTACCTGCTGTTTCTTTTGCTGATGGCCGGTTTCTGGATTTCTTTCAACCAGATCTTTATGACATTGCCAGAGTACATTCGTGATTATGTTGATACATCAGACCTGATCACATCCTTCACCCCGATTGCCGGTTGGTTTACCGGGCTTGCCGGCGCCATTGGTTTTGATACCAGCAATTGGCACCGCGCAGTGCTGGAGCATGGCCAGATCAAACCGGAGCACTTGATCAACCTGAATGCGTTCGGAATCATTTGTTTCCAGGTCTTGGTGTCCTATTTCATGCGTAAGACATCACCCCTCACCAGTATCATTGCCGGTGTTTGTGTCACCATCGCCAGCTTTGGCCTGTACCTGGTTGGGATGAGTGGATGGATCGTGGTTTCCGCCATCCTGGTGTTTTCCGTCGGTGAAATGATGGCGAGCCCACGTTCCAAGGAGTATGCCGGGCGTATTGCCCCACCCGAAAAAGTCGGCATGTACATGGGGTATTTCTATTGGTGCGTGGCTTTGGGTAACCTGTTTGGTGGACTGCTATCAGGTTTGTCCTACCAGTATTTTGGACCCCAGGGAATTAACCGCCCCGACCTGATGTGGATACTATTCGCAGCCCTGGCAGGTATCACAGCAGTATCGTTGGTGATCTACAACCAAAGGGTTGTGCCAGGCGCTGACCGTGCTGTCAGGACAACGACGTAATTACCGCAAGCCCGCTTGCGCGGGCTGAGTTTGCGTTAGCACAAGCCGTTGGCTATTCTAGCAATCCGCAACATTACCAGGTGCCACAACCGTGTTTGATACCGAACAAAAAATATTATTCGCCTTTCCGGGGCAGGGCTCACAATACAAGGGCATGGGCAGTGACCTTTATCAAGAATTCGAGGTTGCAAAACGTGTGTATCAAAAAGCCAGCGAAGTGCTGGGCTATGATATTGCCGAGCTGTCTTTCAATGATCCGCAAGACAAGCTGAACCTGACCCAATATACCCAGCCAGCCCTGTTGACCCACTCCATAGCCAGCCTGGAGGTTTTCAAACACCTGACAGCTGACCGGGTGCAACCCGTGATGACGGCTGGCCACAGCCTCGGCGAATATTCCGCGCTGGTTGCGGCCGGATCCCTGGGTTTTGAAAACGCATTAAAACTGGTGCAGAGACGGGGTGAATTAATGGGTGAGCACGGGCAGGGCGAGATGACCGCTTTCCCGATGGATCTCGATACCATTCGGCCCATTGCTGAACGCTATCATTGCGCGATTGCCGGTTGTAATTTGCCGCAACAGACCGTCATTGCCGGCCGGGCCGAAGACCTGGAGTTGGTTGAAAGCCAGGTGTTGGAGCAATTTCCACGTAAACGCCCGGTGCGTTTAAAGACTGAAGGCGCATTCCACACCTATTACATGGTCAAGGCCGCGCAGTATTATCGAGAGGTTCTTGAAGCTGCTGAGTTCAGCCTGTCGGATGTTCAGGTTCTGTCCAATTTTACCGGAGGTTTCCACGCGCCTGACCCCGCGGATATCCGCGCGCGCTTGTTCTTCCAATTATTCCATCCGGTGATGTGGCATGAAAACCTCAAAACAGCGTTTGCCAGTGGCGTTGATGTGATTTTTGAGTTCGGAGGCGGTATTGGCAAGGGCACAGAACCGGAAGACAAACGGCCAAACCTGGAAGGTATGATCAAGAAGGCGTTGCGGACCACCGATTATGAGGTTCAGTACCATGCGGCCATCAACCAACAGTCCCTGCAAGAGGCCGTGGATTCTGTGCTTTGAGACGGCTGCGTTAACTGCCTGGATATAGAGCAGGGAATATTGCCCTGTCAGGCTGGTATTGAGCCGGCATTTCGCACGCGCTGGAGAAAAACAGGTCTGGACTTTTACAGACTTGGTAAATAACCTGTTCTGATAATAACGCAATCGACTATCCGCACATTAATCACCGATTGTGAAAGGCGAGAAAAGCGATGAGCAAGTTTCCAAAAAAAACACTCGATGACTGGCGCGAGCTTGCTGTAAAGGAACGCAAAGGCAAATCATTAGATGAGTTGAACTGGGAGACCCCTGAAGGGATAACGGTCAAGCCGCTGTATAGCGCAGAAGACCTGGAAAACGTCACCCATCTCGACTCGCTGCCGGGCATGGCGCCTTTTGTGCGGGGGCCCAAGGCCACCATGTACGCCGGCCGTCCCTGGACTGTTCGCCAATACGCCGGCTTTTCCACCGCAGAGGAATCAAACGCTTTCTATCGTAAAAATCTCGAGGCCGGGCAAACGGGCCTGTCAGTGGCTTTTGACCTGGCAACCCATCGCGGTTACGACTCAGACCATCCGCGTGTGGTTGGCGATGTGGGCAAGGCCGGTGTGGCAATCGATAGTGTCGAGGATATGAAAATCCTGTTTAAAGGCATTCCGCTCGACAGGATGTCTGTTTCAATGACCATGAATGGTGCAGTGCTTCCGGTTATGGCGATGTTCATCGTCGCTGCAAAAGAGCAGGGTGTTGGCGTAGAACAGCTGGCCGGAACCCTACAGAATGATATTTTGAAGGAGTTCATGGTTCGTAATACCTATATTTATCCACCGGCTCCGTCCATGCGCATCGTGTCTGACATCATTGCTTACACATCCGCCCATATGCCTCGCTTCAATTCCATCTCCATTTCCGGCTATCACATGCAGGAGGCCTGAGCCACTTGTTCCCAGGAACTGGCCTATACGATAGCGGATGGCATCGAGTATGTGCGCACGGCAATCTCCAGTGGCCTCTATGTGGATGCTTTTGCACCCAGTGTGTCCTTTTTCTTTGGCATTGGGATGAAT
>CALJWY010000133.1 GCA_937974465.1 uncultured Lysobacterales bacterium
GACAATATCAATAAAAAACTAACAGCGATCCATGCCGTTCAGTCGGAGCAAAGATCCGTTCTGGATGATATGACCCAACAGCGCAATGAGCGTCAGGCAATCATCGAAAACCTGGCTGGCCGGATCCAATCCGGTGAAGAGCAGCTTGAGGAGTTGCAGCGCAACCGCAAAGATCTTGAAACACTGCTTGATAAACTGTCCGACGCCTTGTCTGATATTCCACCTGACCTTGGAAGACGCCTGGCACCGCAGGACTTGAAAGGCAAGATGACGATGCCGGTCAAGGGTCGCGTCAGACACGCGTTTGGCCAGCCCAGAACCGCAGGCATGCGCTGGCAAGGATGGCTAATTGCTGCGGATAACGGAACCGAGGTTAATGCCATAGCATACGGTCGCGTGGCTTTCTCAGATTGGCTAAGGGGATACGGTTTACTTATGATCATAGATCATGGTGATGGCTTTATGAGTCTTTACGGTAACAACGAAAGCCTGCTGCACGAGGTTGGTGACTGGGTGGAGTCAGGAACCGCTATCAGCACCGTCGGCGCCAACCCCTTTACTGGAAGTGGACTGTATTTCGAAATCAGGAAAAATAGTAAGGCGATGGACCCGGCCGTATGGCTGAAACGATAGGCGCGGAAAACAGGTATGAAAATCTTATGAAACACATCGGTCAATATTCGCTGCTGGGATTGTTGCTGGTATCCGGCATACTCTTTGCGGACACCGAAACTGAAACTCCGCCAGCAGAGAGCGGGGCTCAGCTGTCACTCGATGACCTGCGTACATTTACCGATGTATTTAACCAGGTTCGAAACAATTTTGTTGAGGAAACCGACGACCACACCCTGCTGCATGCAGCTATCCGCGGTATGTTGTCAGAGCTTGACCCCCATTCCGCTTACCTGGAGCCGGATGCTTTCCGGGAAATGGATAACAGCTCCAGGGGACGCTACAGCGGAATCGGCGTTGAAGTCGCAATTCGCAACCAGGCCATCAAGGTCGTATTTGTCATGTCAGGCGGTGCCGCGGATAAAGCAGGTATCGTTGCCGGGGACACCATCACATCCATCAACGGCAAGGATATACGCGGACAGAACCTGCAGACTGCCATTGGTGATCTGCGCGGGACGGCCGGGACCACGGTTACCATCAGCGTCATGCACGAGAGCGGTGAAGTCTCCAGCCATGAATTGACCCGTGACTTCGTCAAGGTCTCGAGCGTATTCAGCAGGCCGGTGGACAAGGATTATGGCTATTTCCAGATCACGCATTTCACCCGTAAAAGCGCAGACGAGTTACTGGAACAAATCGAATACATGCAGGAGCATCATGAGGGCCCTTTAAAAGGCATAGTACTGGATTTGCGCAACAATCCGGGTGGTGTTCTGGGCCCGGCAATTACCATAGCCGATGGTTTCCTGGATAGCGGGCTGATCGTGTACACGAAGGGGCGTTCCGCGAATCAACTGGAATACACCGCAAAACCTGGCCAATGGCTACAAGGCGTGCCGATGGTCGTACTGGTAGACCGAAGCTCCGCGTCGGCATCGGAGGTGCTCGCCGGAGCACTTCAGGACCATGGCCGCGCACTTATCATCGGCGAAAAAACCTTTGGCAAGGGTTCTGTTCAATCTGTCCTGAATTTGCGCAACGGGGCTGGTATCCGTTTAACCACCTCGCGTTACTACACCCCTTCGGGACGCTCTATCCAGGCCGAGGGAATCAGGCCGGACGTGGAAGTCGAAACTGTTGAAGTAGTGGAGAATGAAGATAAGCGTAAACGCGAGGCCGACCTTGAAGGACACCTCAACGGTGAAACGGCCCCGGGGGCCGGCGGTACAATTAGCTCAGAAGTGAGTGCCGCAGATGACTACATGATGTACCAGGCGCTTATCCTGCTAAAAGGCGCCAGCATTCTTTCGAACAGCGGTTCGTAGCACACCCGGGACTTGTTCCAAGGGTCCTGGCTTGTCCAGCTGCGGCTATTGGTTTATTGCGGATTAGCTGCGCGAGCGGCTACCTGGCTGAATCGGAAACGGCGTCACTTTCTCACCACTTTCACGATCACGAATAACCGCCTGGCCTTTCTTTTTTACCTGCTCTACGCGCAGCACACTATGCATGGGCAGATGCAGGATTTCGACACCGTCAAATTCATCACGCAGTCTTTCCTCGGTGGGGTCGACTACCAGGGAATCCTGTTCTCCAAACACCAGGCCTGTTGCCTCGACAAACCCCAGTAAACCGCTGCTACATACGCCCGTACAATATAATTCATAAACCTTGCCGTGGTTGAGGAATGCGATCCTGAACAACTTCTCTTTATCCGCCTTGGTCATGTCCTGTCCCAAATAAGTTGTGCGATTGCGCGCAACAACAATGCAAAAATCAATCCCAGTGCAAAACCCGCCATATGCGTCCACCAGGCTACAACACCCGTTATGGGGCCTAAAATGGTATAAACCAACTGTAGTGTAAACCACGAACCAATTACTAATATTGCCGGAATACGGGCAAACTGAAGAAACAGACCCAGTGGCAGGAGCATACCGATCCGACGGTAAGGAAACAGTCCCAGGTAAGCACCGACAACCGCAGAAACAGCGCCACTCGCAACTACGATTGGAGATGTCAAATCCGGTAAACGCATCACTACGAACAAGTTTGCCAGGGCGCCGCCAATGACGAATACCACGACCATCCCCAGGCCACCCAGGCGCCGTTCCAAAGGCATCCCGAACACCCAGAGGTAAGCCATGTTCCCGAGCAAGTGCAACCAGCCTGCATGAAGAAACAAGGCCGTGAACAAGCTTAAGAATCGGTAATCTGCCCACCATCCCGGCTGACTGAGTGCAGCGCTTAGCTGAACAGGGAGCACTCCACCCAGTTCGAGAACCGCATTTTGCGCCAGCGGCGTCAAGCCCAAATGGAGTAACTGTGCACCACAGCACAGAAGAAATATGGTCAGGGTCACCCATGGAAATCGCGGTGGCGCTTTTGACCAGTTTGTGACGATACCAGAATCCACCTGAGTAAGGATTTCGCTCTCTAAGCTATCTTTCCACCAGGAATCGGTACAGGCGATGTGTAAACACCACGCCATCACGCCTGATTTCCGCCACTTCCGGACCGCTCGGCAAGCTGTCCCCCTCACGAAGACGCTGACCATTGATCAACACAAAGCGGTCGGACGGCTTGCTTGAATAAACCAACACACTAAACTTGATTTCAGGCACGCTCGCCCGGACTGCATCCGGCAACTCCCAATAGCTGATCGGCTCAGGCTGACTGGGTTTTGCCTTTTCAGGAGCAGCAGTGACTGGTTTGCTCGGAGCACTTGTCTTGGGCTTGGGCGCGGGCGGTTGGTCAGTCACTGTCTGCGGCTTTTTAAATGACTCAACTGGAGTCCTTGCGGTCGGAACGGCTTTATCAGGGGCGCCAGTCGTTGCATTTGTCGACTTATCTACTGGTTGATTTACCGGTTTACTTGCCCCTGCGTTGCCGGCGCCCACGGCCTGGCCACTTGCCTGGTCGTCGCCCTCTTTACCCGGCGTAGCCACTATGGCCGAGCTTTCCGGAGACAATGCGACAGGTGGCTGATAACTACCTTCGGGCGCCTCGTACTGACGCCAGACAAACCAGCCACTGACAACCAGGGCCACGATCAGCATCGAAGCCATTGGCAGGAATTTCAGTGGCTCGGAATCCTGGCCCGAAAGATCCTCACCATGAATCGTCGGCACCTCGTGGGCTTGCTGGTTTTTTTCAGATTTACGCAGTGCTTCAAGCAATATGGACATTGGCCGGGACCTACCTTTCCCAGGAAGTTAGTAGTTTTGGTTCATCAATGGATGCGGTCATCAAGTGAAGTAACGTGTTACGGCCAACAATCCCGTCAGCATCAAGACCATTGCGAGCCTGAAAACTTT
>CALJWY010000134.1 GCA_937974465.1 uncultured Lysobacterales bacterium
CGGTACCATAAGGGGCCCAAGGGGTCGTCAACGATAGAATCCACCTGGGGGTCGTACGTTTTCATTCCGTCCCGGACCTGCTCGGTCAAAGACTGGAGGCTGAACTTGCAGTATTTGCTGCTAATACCGCCGTGCAGGTAAATGGTGTCGTTGATCTTGATCGCTACCTGGTTGTCCTCGACCCAGGAACCATAATCACCCGCCAACGACCAGGCCTGCCGGTGCTCAACCCATCCCAGCGGAACAGCCTTCTCCCACTCGAGCCGATAAGCATCAAGATCCAGCTCTTCAAAGGTTAGCAGGTTGGCGCGCATCCATTCGAGCTGGGCCTTCCATTGCATTTCCTGGAAACGCTCCGAATTACCGGTCATGAAGGCGTTATATTCACCGGCGGATACATATCTCAGATCACCAATAACATTCATGGCTTCATGATTACCAATGAGCATATGAATGTAGCCGCCCTTGCGCTTCGCCTGCGTGGCAAGCTTAAGCAGATGATCGATGATTTTGCGGCTGTCAGCACCACGGTCCGTGATATCACCGGTCTGCACCAGGTGAGTTTGTCCACCGCTCCATTTGCCTTTTTTATTGATCAGCCCGGCCGAGGCCATGACGTTCAGATATTGCTCATAATCACCGTGCAAATCAGCGATGGCAACGACACGCTCAACACCGGTCCAGTGATATTCATCAACTTTCTTTGCCTTGGCCAGTGCCGGGTCTGTAACAAGCAAGAAAAAGACAAAAATCAGCGAGAAAATTTTTACATTGATAATCAATCTTAAGCTTCCTTCGGTAAATCAGTCGAACACACCGGTGTCCTTTTCGCGGGATTTCTGACGTTCTATTTCCCGTGGACTCTGGCGCATATAGGTTTTTGAGCTAACGTTGCCACCATAGTTCAACTCCCACAGGATCAGGAAAGTGTAATTGAAGATAGCGGACATCACCGCCGCAATCAGTAACATTCCAATACCACAGGACAAGCCCACCCCTACTGCCAGGAATATGAACAAAGAATCTGCCGTACTCTTTAAAGCATAGCGGTAACGGACACCTGCCACGACACCGGCAAGACTGAAAGCCATTGCCAATGAGTTATGCACAATCAGCACAATTCCCGTTACGGCAATTGGCAAAATCAGTATAGTCTCCAGCAAGGACTGGTCCATTTTTGCCTTGCTACGGACTGCGATATAGGTCCAGGAAACCGGTACCATCAAAATAACCGCACCTACGATTGCAAATACCAGCCACAACAGCCCACCCACTTCATCGGTAACATTTGAGGCGTGAATCACGATACCGCCAATGTCACCGCCATCGCTCTGGTTAAACAGTGTTTCTACAACGCCCAGCGGCAGGTAACGGTGTAGGTCTGGCACCAGTTGATAACCACCCCAAACCGCCAAACCCAGTGTGCCGTAAAACATATTTAAGCGTAAAAACAATCTCATGTTAGTCCCTCGCGCAAGTCCCCACCGTTTCTTATCCCGGGAGAGCTCTGATCTCTGCAGAACCTCCCTAGACTAACCCAATCCCCGCCCGGCAGGGAAATTCTTTGGCATGTTCTGTTTCCCAATAAACCTCGCGCCACACAGCCATACACTTTGCAGCCAAGCTTTTACCACCGGGATTCACCTGCAGTGAAAATGGCTCAACCAGGCCCTAGAATTCTCGCCCTGATGACATTTTCAGTATTATGAATGGCACTCATCACGCCCGGTCCGGGCTTGTGTTCAACATCGATAATACTGTAGGCAAAATCCCCACGACTGAGATTGACCATGTCAATCACGTTCATGTCGTGATCCGCCAGCACGGTTAAAACCCGTCCCAGCACCTTCGGGACATTTTCATTGCAAAAAGTGATTCGGTAGCCATCTCCCCGGGCCATTTGCGTATCGGGGTAATTGACCGAGTTGCGGATGTTACCATTTTCAAGAAAATCCATGAGTTGCTCAGCAGCCATAACTGCGCAGTTTTCCTCGGCCTCACGGGTGCTGGCGCCGATGTGTGGCAGCAACAGCGTATCTTCACGACCCAGCAATTCCGGATGTGGAAAATCGCTGATGTACTGGGCCAGCTTGCCGCTATCCAGTGATTCAATCACCGCGGGCAAGTCGACGATTTCATCCCGTGCAAAATTCAGCAGGCGGACTCCAGGCTTGGCGCGTGCCAGGACTTCCCTGTTGATCAGGCCACGAGTTTGCGGAATGGCCGGCACATGCAGGGTCAGGAAATCCGCAACACCCACCAATGCCTGTAAGCTGTCTACCTTTTGTACCCGGCTTGAAAGCCGCCAGGCGGATTCAATCGAAATTGCAGGATCAAAGCCGGCCACCTTCATACCGAGTTCCAACGCCATGTTGGCTACCATGGCGCCAATTGCACCAAGGCCAACAACACCCAGTGTCAGCCCGGTTATTTCAGATCCTGCGAAACGCTTCTTGTTGGCCTCCAACAGCTTGTGCATTTCCGCACTGTCTTCAATATCGCCCAGTGTCTGCACATAGCTCATTCCACCAAAAATATCCCTTGAACCGAGCAATAAAGCTGCTGCCACCAATTCCTTGACCGCATTGGCATTGGCGCCCGGTGTGTTGAATACAACAATACCCCGCTTGGCATATTCATCGATGGGAATATTGTTGACGCCGGCACCGGCCCTGGCCACTGCAATAACGCGTTCATCGATCGGTTCACCATGAAGTTTATGGCTTCTCAGCATAAGTGCATCGACCACTGACAAATCCGGACCTACCTGGTACTTGTCAGAAGGAAAGCAGTCCAGGCCTTTTTGTGCCAGGTTGTTAATGGTCTGAATCTTGTGCATGTTGGCCTACTCAAAAAAATGGGGAAGTTGATGCAGAGATTGTACTTTAATCCGTCGCTAAAAAGCCGGGTAAATCTACGGTATTTTTTTAGCGTATAGGCTATATTGTTGCCACATTATTTGTTGGGTTCTTTTCAGGTAAAAAATGGGACGTGTTTTTATGACAGTCAACAAGCGTATCAAGCGGCAGGCCAGGCAAACGGTTTTTATGTATTTGCTGACGGTCAGCAGCCTCTTTGCAGCGTCAACTGAGCTACCTGAGTTTACAACCGAAGGCTTACAGCATCTCGGTGATACCCAATTTGCGGTGGTTTACGCGAAACCCGGTGTTGCTATGGGGCAATACAAAAGGCTTTACCTGGACGACACCAATGTCGCTTTCAAAAAGAACTGGCAACGTGATCGCAACAGGTCGTCATCGGCCCGCATTAGCAACAGCGACATGACAAGAATCAAATCCGACCTGGCGGTTCTGTTCCGTGATGTATTTACAAGAACTCTTGAGGATGGAGGTTATGCACTGGCCAGTGAGTATGACAATGACGTCTTGCTCATCAAACCGGGCATCATCAACCTCGATATCGTTGCGCCTGAGAGTAATACTGCCGGCCGCTCTCAGACCTTTGCGGAATCCGCAGGTGAAATGACGCTGTACCTGGAGTTGTATGATTCCGTGTCAGGGGAGTTATTGGCGAAGGCATTAGATCGTCAGCAGGACCGCCAGACCGGCTACATGCGCTGGCAGAATCGTATTACAAACAGGGCCGCAGCCAACCGGATTTTGCAATTATGGGCAGATGTCCTTAAACAGGGCCTGGATGAGGCCCGCGGCAACCCCCAGAGCGGTCCGCCTGTATCCCAGTCCCCCTAGCTGTTTCGAAGCCTGTGCAATTCTGCGATATGTGCAGGACCCACTTCGCAACAACCGCCAATCACCCGCGCACCCCCGGCAATCCAGCGGCTTGCATGTTGAGCATAAGCAGATGGGGTCAGGTCGGTTCGGGACGGCGGGATGGATTGATCACCATGAAAATCCCATTTCTCAGGAATGGGTGTAAAGGCGTTGGCGTAAGCGCCCACGGGAACCGTAGATATTGAGGTCAACGCTGGCAGCACACGACTGATCGCCTCCGGTGGTGAACAATTCAGCAACACCGCATCCACTTCTGATTCTGCTATATCCAGCCAGGCGTCCTCGACAGCTTCACCGCTTCTCAGCCTGGCTGCACCTGTATCTTCTATGGACCACGACAACCAAACCGGCTTGCCGGTTGACCTGGCAGCAGTGACAGCCGCCCTCGCCTCCAGCAGGCATGACAGGGTTTCACAGATAAAAAAATCCACATGGGGGGCCAGAAAGTCCGCCTGCTCGCGATAGAGTGCTTCTGTTTCGGTATAACTTCCCACCAGATCGGGCCGATAGCTGCCATTTTGCGGCCCCATTGAGCCAGCGATCAAAACCGGCTGACCCATATTGTCCCGGGCACGTTGTGCCAATTCTGCCGCCAGGCGATTCATTTCACCGAGACGATCTGCCAACCCCTCGGGTGCAAAATTATTGCGGATACAGGCATACGAATTGGTGGTGATGATATCGGCACCTGCACGAATGTAATCTTCGTGCACGGCCACGACCGCATCGGGGAAGTCAAACAGGGCTTTTGCAGACCATAAAACACCCTGCCCCGAGGCTTTGCGGTTGATCAACTCCTGCCCCATACCACCGTCAAGCAGCACGACCCCGCCCGGCAGCCTGTCAAACGCAGATTGCATCGATTTCATATCCGCTCATGGCTCGCTCAATTAAACATGACGTATGGGATAACGTCCACGAGGTCGCCATGAGTGATGTTTTCACCGGCTTTTTGCACCACCATGCCATCACCCCAACAGGTCGAAAACAGGACGCCACTGCTTTGCTGTGGAAAAATTTCAACGCCCCCAGTGCCTGACCGCACCCGCAGGTACTCCTGCCGGGGACTGCCTTTCTTGTCAAACAGTGCATGCTGTTTCACAGGTAAAATCTCGTGATGCTCAACGCCCTGGCTGTCGAACAGAAATGGGCGTGCGATCACCAGGACAGTGACAAAGGCTGATACGGGGTTACCGGGCAAACCCAGGAATGGAGTTCCAAGCACATCACCAAAGGCAAATGGCTTGCCGGGCTTAATTGCGACGCGCCACAAATCGATGCGACCGAGGGATTCAACCACGGCCTTGACATGATCTTCCTCGCCCACGGAAACGCCGCCGGTGGTAACGATGGCATCCGCCTCCCTGCTGGCCTGTGTCAATACCTCGCTGATCACATCGGGATCATCCGCGGTTACTCCCAAGTCAACAACATCAAAGCCCCACTCGCCCAGCATGGCCTTGAGCAAATACCGGTTTGAGTTGTAAATCTGGCCGGGACCTGCGATGTCTCCCGGTTCCACCAATTCCTCACCGGTCGAGACAACCGCAACCCTCAATCGCCGGCGGACATTAATCCGGGCAATTCCCAGTGATGCAATCAAACCCAGGTCCTGTGCCCGCAGGCGATGCCCTGCTTGCAGCACGGTTGCGCCCTGTCGGATATCCTGCCCTTTGGGGCGAATATTGGCGCCAACATCGCGAACAACTTCGATCAGTACTGACTGGCCATCTGCCCTGCATTTTTCCTGCATCACGACAACATCGGCACCATCGGGAATCTCCGCGCCGGTAAATATTCGTGCTGCCGTCCCCGCTGTGAGCGGAGCGGGCGGAGTACCGGCGGCAATACGCTGGCTGATTTTCAATGCATGATCGGAGCCGCGCCAGTCTTCCCAGCGCAGGGCATATCCATCCATTGCGCTGTTATCTGCGGGGGGGACATTGATACCGGATACTATATCGGAGGCCAGCACGCGGCCCAGGCCTTCATCCAACTTGATCTTTTGTTCGTCTACAAGCACCCGGCTCTGGCTTTTCAAGCGCGCCAGTGCTTCTTCAACGCTGATCATACTCACGATAAATGCTCACCAGAACGTGTTTGTGCGGCAAAATTGCATGGCCGGTGGCTGCTGTCCAGTTGTTCTTTCAATATCCCATCCCAGCCTGTCCGGCAGGCGCCAGTTGAACCGGGCAAACAAAACACCAGGGTCTGGTTGGCGAGACCGGCAACTGCCCTTGACTGGACGGTCGAGGTGCCAATCTCTTGCCAGGAAAGGTGTCTGAACAACTCTCCAAAGCCTTCGATATTCTGGTCAAACAGGGGTTTTAGCGCCTCGGGGGTGGAATCGCGCTGCGTCAACCCGGTTCCACCGGTGGAGATGATGACATCGATACCCTCGTCGGCAATCCACTGCGAGACGATGGCCCTGGACTGGTAAATTTCGTCTTTACAAATTTTCCTGGCGGCAAGTTTGTGCCCTGCAGCTTTAAGCGCGTCCTCCAATGCCTGGCCGGAGGTATCCGTTTCAAAAGTGCGCGAATCCGACAATGTCAGGATAGCGATGTTCAGGGGTACAAATTCAGCATCCTTATGCACGTATCTCTCCTCGTGGAGTTAAAGCAGGTCTGACCATCTTCCTGCTAACTATCCTTATGGTCAAGCCATTGCAGGGCCGTTTTTAACTCTGCAGGCGTATTGATATTAAAGAACGGTGGCGGCTCCGCTGGTGTCCACTCCAGGACCGTATGCGGTAACTCGAGCAGGACCTGTTTAAGACCCCCGACACCCTTGTTGAGCACGGCATCCCTGATCACCGGCAGATGATGGATTTGCCATAGCGAGAAAGTTGGTTGCAGCACACCCCGGTATGAAACGACCACCACCGGCTTGTTCCCGCCCTTATATGCATCAGCCAGCTTCCGGACGAGGTTGGACGGGACAAAGGGCGCATCACAGGGACATAGCACCAGACCCGTATCCTGGCCGAGATCGGCCATGGCCTGTAAAGCGGAGTACAAGCCAGTTAAGGGCCCGCGGAAATTTGGTAGCAGATCAGGCACCAGTGGCAGACCGAAGTCATTGAATTCACTGTTCCCGCTTTCGCAACTGAGCAACAGCGGATCCAGGTGCGGTTTTATCCTGTCTATTACGCGCGCCAGCAACGGCCGGCCATGAAAATCGTACAGGGCCTTGTGACCATCGCCCATGCGCCTCGACCGGCCACCAGCAAGAATCACTCCGGCCGGCTTGCACAGGTTCATCAGGTCTTCAACTTTTCCAGGGCCGATAAAAGTGCAGCGGACAAATCCTTTCCGTCAGCAGCAGCATATTCCAGTAACAGGGCTCGCATCCGCGGCGCCCAGAACCGATTGATATGATCGGCGATTCTCTCGGCAGAATTATCACCTGCTTCAGCACGAAACCCCAGGTTATCCGCAATGTCATTGGCCATCGATACCAGGTGTCTGACCTCACGATTGACTTCACAATTGTTGGATTCTTTATCTGCCATGCGCTTCACACTCAATGGGTGGATTCCTGCTACTGGATTCGTTTTTCGAAAGTATAAACATTGTGCCGCCCCGGCCTGGCAAATCCAACCAGTGTAATGCCGCTGCGATGAGCGAAATCAATGGCCAGCGTCGTAGGCGCCGAAACTGCAACCAGTACTTCCACACCGGCAGCCGCAGCTTTATAGACCATCTCGTAACTTGCCCTGCTCGACACCAGCAGAAATCCCTCAGCGGGATTGAACCCGGATCGCATCAGGTGCCCGATCAGTTTGTCCAGTGCGTTGTGGCGTCCCACGTCCTCGCGTAACTCCAGGATCTCACCGGATGTATTGCACCAGGCTGCTCCATGCACGGCGCCGGTCAGCATTTGCAGGGGCTGGTGGTCATTGAGGGACCTGACCGCGGTCTGCAGCGCACTGGCTGACAGCGAAACCTTGCTGGCAACCACGGCCGGATTTCTCATGGCTTGATCGAGTGTTTCCGCACCACACAGGCCACAGCCGGTTTTACCAACCAGGTTGCGGCGCTGCTCAGCGAGCCGCGACATACATGCTTCGTTTACCGTGATTGCAAGCTCCAGGCCCTTTTCACGCACCAAGACCGAAATATCCAAAACGTCAGCAGGACCGTCAATGATTCGCTCGGTCAAACTGAAGCCCATGGCGAAATCTTCCAGCGACGTTGGGGTAACCATCATCACCACGTGCGAGCGTTTGTTGTAGGTAAGGGCGACGGGGATTTCTGCAGCAACCTCATCATTGACTGTGCTGCTGGCACCTTTTTTCCAGTTGGCCACAGGAATCTGGCGGGAGCTTGTCACGATGAAATCACCCGCTGTTGATACACTAAACTCTGGCCTTGTCGAGCAGCGCTTTTTGACGCCGGTTAAAGGCAGCGTTTTTCTTTTGCCATTCAGATGGTCGAGTGACCTTGGTCGCCTGCACTGCTGTGACCTTGTACTCCGGACAATTGGTGGCCCAGTCCGAATTCTCGGTGGTGACAATATTGGCGCCCGTTTCCGGAAAGTGGAACGTTGTATAGACGACGCCGGGCTGCACCCTGTCGGTCACCACCGCACGCAGCACCGTGTCACCGGCCCTGCTCGCAATACCAACCCAGTCGTTGGTGCAGATACCGCGGTCTTCGGCATCTACGGGATGAATCTCGAGCAGATCCTGGTCTGCCCAGACGACGTTGCCGGTACGCCTGGTCTGGGCGCCCACGTTGTACTGGGAAAGAACTCTGCCGGTGGTCAATAACAAGGGGTATTTACGTGTCGAACGTTCCCTGGTGGGCACAAAACCTGTAATCGCAAAATAGCCTTTGCCGCGCACAAATTCGTCAACATGCATGGTTGGCGTGCCTTCAGGCGCTGCCTCATTACAGGGCCATTGAATACTGCCAAGACGATCCAGCTTTGCATAGTTCACGCCACTGAAGGTCGGAGTCAGGCGGGCGATCTCGTCCATGATTTCCGACGGATGCGAGTACTGCATCGGGTAGCCAAGGGCATTGGCCAGATCCATGGTGATTTCCCAGTCCTCTTTACCGCTTCTCGACGGCATGACTTTCCGAACCCTGGAGATTCTTCGTTCAGCGTTGGTAAATGTTCCATTCTTCTCAAGAAAAGTTGAACCCGGCAGGAAGACGTGTGCGAAGCGGGCTGTTTCATTCAGAAAAATATCCTGGACCACCAGGCACTGCAGGGATTTCAGTGCCGCTTCAACGTGCTGGGTATCAGGGTCGGATTGCGCGATATCCTCTCCCTGGCAATAGAGTCCCTTGAACACTCCGCCCAGCGCTGCATCAAACATGTTGGGAATACGCAGGCCGGGTTCCTCATGTAACTTGACCTGCCATTCATTTTCGAAGAGTCCACGCACGTTAGCATCGGAGATATGCCTGTAGCCTGGCAGTTCATGCGGGAAAGAGCCCATATCGCAGGAGCCCTGGACATTATTTTGACCCCGCAACGGGTTCACGCCCACGCCTTCACGGCCGAGGTTACCCGTCGCCATGGCGAGGTTGGCAATACCCATCACGCTGGTCGAACCCTGGCTGTGTTCGGTCACACCGAGACCGTAATAGATGGCGGCATTGCCAGCCCCGGCGAACAGTCTGGCGGCGGCCCGCAATTCATCCGCGGGTATACCTGTTACAGCTTGCAGGTGTTCCGGTGAATTTTCCTCCAGACGGATGAAGTCGCACCAATCCTCCCAGGATGGAATTTCACAGCGTTGGTTGACGTAATCCTCATCGGCCAGGCCTTCGCTGATGATCACATGGGCCATGGCATTCAAGAAGGCCACGTTGGTGCCCGGCAACAATTGCAGATGATGTGCCGCCCGGATATGCGGACCATTGACCAGTTCCGTCTTACGCGGATCCACCACGATCAGCTGCGCGCCTTCGCGGAGACGCTGCTTCAGACGTGAGCCAAATACGGGGTGTGCTTCGGTGGGATTGGCGCCGATCAGCATGACGACATCGGCCTTGTCCACCGAGTCAAATGCCTGCGTGCCAGCCGACTCGCCGAGCGTGGTTTTAAGGCCATAACCGGTGGGCGAATGGCAGACCCGTGCGCAGGTATCGACATTGTTGTTGCCAAAACCTGCACGCACCAGTTTTTGTACCAGGAAGGTCTCTTCATTGCTGCAGCGTGAGGACGTGATTCCGCCAACGCTGTCGCGGCCATATTCGGACTGGATCTGGCGGAAACGGCTGGCGGTAAAGGCAATTGCCTCCCCCCAGCTAACCTCGCGCCAGGCCTCATCGATGCTGTCGCGTATCATCGGCTTGGTGATACGGTCTTTATGGCTGGTATAGCCAAAGGCAAAACGGCCCTTGACACAGGCATGGCCCTCGTTGGCCCTGCCATCCTTGTAGGGTGTCATGCGCACCACTTCATCCGCCCCCTGGTCATTGGCACGTGTCTCGACCTCGAAGGCGCAGCCAACCCCGCAATAAGCACAGGTGGTAACGGTACTTTTCTGCGGTTGGCCCATTTCAATAACGGCCTTGTCTTCGAGTGCAGCGGTGGGGCAACTGTTAACACAGGCCCCACAGGACACGCATTCGGAATCCATGAAGGATTCCATCTGCCCGGCGCTGACTTTCGACTCAAAACCACGGCCGTCGACCGTTAATGCAAAACTGCCCTGGATATCGTCGCAGGCCCTTACACAGCGGTAACAGACGATGCACATCGATGGATCAAAGGTGAAATAGGGATTCGATTCATCCTTTGCAGCCTGCTGATGGTTCAAGCCCTGCAGTCCGTAGCGTGTTTCCTCCACACCCAGGTCAGCGGCCACGTCCTGCAATTCACAACCGCCATTACTCGGACAGCTAACGCAATCCAGCGGATGATCTGAGATATACAGTTCCAGTACGTTTTTACGCAACTTTTCGAGCTTGCCAGACTGCGTATTGACCACCATGCCGTCTTCCGCCGGTGTCGTGCAGGATGCCGGCATGCCCTTGCGACCTTCAATTTCCACCAGGCACATGCGACAGGAGCCAAAGGCATCCAGGCTGTCGGTGGCGCATAGCTTGGGAACATTGATACCCAACAGTGCTGCAGCGCGCATTACCGAGGTGCCTGCATCGACCTGGACCTGCTGGCCATCGATCTCTAAGCTAACCTGCGCCGCCGAGTCCCGTGGTGCCGGTGTACCCAAATCCAGGATTCTTAATTGTGTTAACGGCTGTTGAATGTCAGACATGCTTATAAGTCCTCAAGGCCGCGTTCAAAGTCTTCGGGAAAGTACTTGACGGCACTGCGTACCGGCATCGGCGTCAGCCCGCCCATGGCGCACAAGGAGCCGCCATCGAGGGTTTCACACAACTCCTCCAGCAAATCCATATTGGCTGAACGTTCATCACCAATACCAATCTTATCAAGAAGCTCCACACCCCTGACTGAACCGATGCGGCAAGGTGTACATTTACCACAGGATTCCAGCGCACAGAACTCCATTGCAAAGCGGGCCTGCTCCAGCATATCCACGCTGTCGTCGAAGACCACTACCCCGCCGTGGCCGAGCATCGCCCCCACTTCACTCATTGATTCGTAGTCCAGCGGGGTATCCCATTGCGACGCCGGCAAATACGCACCCAGCGGTCCACCGACCTGGATGGCACGGGCCGGCCTGCCACTGGCGGTGCCGCCGCCAAAGTCTTCGACCAGCGTGCGTAAACTGGTACCAAAGGGTATTTCGACCAGCCCGCCCCGGCGTATATTGCCGGCCAGCTGTACCGTCAGGGTTCCACGTGAGCGACCACAACCATAGTCCTCGTAATGGCTGGCACCTTCAGCCAGGACCGTCGATACCGCGCCCAGCGTTAACACGTTATTGACCACCGTTGGCTTGCCAAACAGACCTTCTATCGCTGGCAACGGTGGTTTGAACCGGACCAGGCCGCGTTTACCCTCGAGGCTCTCGAGCATGGAGGTCTCCTCGCCGCAAATATAAGCGCCGGCGCCGACCCGGACCTCAATATCAAAATCACGCCCGCTGGCACCGATGTCGTCACCCAACAGGTTTGCCTCACGGGCTGTATTGATTGCCTGCTCAAGAATCATCAGCGCCTTGGGATATTCAGAACGCAGATAGATATAGCCCTGGCTTGCGCCTACCGCCATCGCGCAGATCGTCATGCCTTCGATCAACTGGTAAGGGTCGGCCTCCATTAACAGGCGATCCGCAAACGTGCCCGAATCACCTTCATCTGCATTCGCAGCGACATATTTCTGATCGGCAGGCGTATTCAATACCGTGTTCCACTTGATGCCGGTTGGAAATGCTGCGCCGCCGCGGCCACGCAAACCTGACCTTGTTACCTCATCGACGATTTCAGCCGGTGACATTTTGAGGGCCTGTTTCAATCCCTTATAACCACCATGCTTTTTATAATCTTCAAGACTGGTCGGATCGGTTAGACCGGCGCGGGCAAACGTCAGGCGATCCTGTCGTTCCAACCACTCAATATCAGCCACCTTGCCGAGATAGGTTTCGTGCTCACAGGGTCGGGGAAAACCGGCCTCGAACAATTCAAAAACATCATCTACACTGACCTGGCCAAATGCCAGACGGCCATGGTCTGAATCAATCTCAAGCAGCGGTTCCAGCCAGAAAGCACCGCGTGACCCATTGCGGATCACCTCCACCTCCAGTCCTCTTTGTTGTGCCTGGCGCAAGATCTCGGCGGCAACCTCATTCGCGCCCAGGGCGCAGGCAGTGGTGTCGCCGGGAATGAATACTCTGACCATTTTTAATCCATATCCAGCAATTGATCAAAGCGATCAGCATCGACACGTGCGTGTACATCGTCACCAATTCGAATCGAGGGTGAACAGGCACAATTACCGAGGCAATATACGGGTTCCAGTGTGTACCGCCCATCCTTCGTGGTGCCACCAAAATCAACGCCAAGCCTGGATTTGACATGCTTTTCAAGCAGCCGGGAACCCATCGCCTGGCAAGCTTCTGCCCGGCACAGATGAATCGTGGTCTCGCCGCGGGGTTCATCGTGAAAGTCATGATAAAAGCTGATAACACCATGTACCTCAGCCCTGGACAGACCCATACCACTGGCGATCATGGGAACACTGGTTTTTGGAATATACCCAAGACTTGCCTGTATCTCATGCAACAGTGGCAGGAGACCGCCGGGAGTTTCAGCGTATTTCTCTACTGCCCTTGTTACGACAGTTGCGTGGTTACCGGTTGACGGGTTCATATACAGATTTTTAAAATCCAATACTGTTGTTAAAGAGTTCAGGCAATTTACCCGCATTCCATTGTATAAACAAATATAATGCTGCCGGTCCCGGCGGGTCTTGGCCTGTCAATCGACACATTTTCCAGGAAAAAATAGTTTTGATACATATTTTAGTAACAGACCTCGATGGCCAGGTCCATGACATTCATGGCCATGAAGGCGACAGCCTCATGGAGCTTTTGCGCGAACACGAATGGGGCACCCCGGCGGTTTGCGGCGGGCTGTGCTCCTGTGGTACCTGCCATGTCTATATTGACGTGGATTGGCTGGACACATTCCCACCCACGGAATCCGATGAGCAGGATTTGCTGGATGTGTTTTCAAGCACCACCGGAAACTCCAGGCTCAGCTGCCAGCTGGTATTACAGGCGAGTCACGACGGCCTTAAATTGACCATCGCTCCTGAAGACTAAATCCCACCGGGTTACTGGCTAACCGGCCACCTGTTCAAACCCAGGGCGAGCGCATTTGGCCGTCTTGGGTCTGCCGAGCCGTAAAACTTACCATCCTGCCAGACAATCGACTGGGTACTGCCCATGGTTTGCTGCAGCTCTATCGTATGACCCATGTTTTTCAGCAAGCTGATGACCTCGGGGTTCATTCCTTTCTCGATCGCTAATGTCTGTGACTGCCAACCCTGGTGGATTCGCGGTTGATGGGTGGCTTCAGCAATGTTCATCTGGTGATCAATGACGTTCACGATGACCTGCAGGAGCACGTTGATGATACGGCTACCTCCCGGCGTACCTGTCACCAGCAGTACTTTGCCCGCCTCGTCCAGCACAAGCGTTGGAGTCATGGTCGACAGCATACGCTTACCCGGTTCCATGGCATTCATGTGTTTGCCATCCGGGCGATAGGTAAAGTTACGCATCTGGTTATCAAACAGGATACCCGTACCCTCAGCCACATAACCCGAGCCAAAGGAAAAGCCAAGTGTGTAGGTATTGGAGACGGCATTTCCAAAGCGATCCATTACCGTGAACTGCGTGGTGTCGCGGCTCTCGTATTGCTTCACCGGCTCCGGCTGAATGGTTTTAACATCAGTGACCCTTTTCATATCGATGTCCCCCGCCATTTTCTTCGCCAGTTCCTTGCTGATATACCCATCGATGTATACCTTGACGAAATCCGGGTCGCCCAGCCAGGTCCTGCGATTGGCGGCAGCACGTTTCATAACCTCTGCCAGGATGTGCAGGTTTTGTGCACTACCCGCGCCGAGCTCAGCGATGGGGAAATGTTCCAACATATTGAGCATTTGCAAAATGGTTACACCACCGGCGCTCAC
>CALJWY010000135.1 GCA_937974465.1 uncultured Lysobacterales bacterium
ACAAGGTTGTCATACAGCAGCCGGGCCAGCTCCGGCTCACCCTGCGGCAGCGGGCACAGCACATCTGCAACTGTCCATTCGAATGGCCCGTGCGTCTTTTGAAGTGCATTCAATGTATCCGGGATAAACGAGCTGATGGCACGGCTGTGGCCAAAAAACAGCGGTATGATGACCAGCTCATCGACACCCGCTTGCAACGCCTTTTCAGCATATTCCGGAAAGGTGATAACGGCCTTTCCGCCGAGTGCATCGCCAAAATCTTCGACCGGGATTTTGTGTGCATGCTGAAGCGGCACCGCATCAATGGCCAGGCCTGACCTCTCACTCAGCTGCCCGGCCACACGGTTCAGGTTCAGGACCGCATCAACCCGCCGTGAACCATTGTCTACCAGTATGATTTTTTGCACCCGTAACTCCCTGTCAAAAAGAACCGCCACCTAGAGGTGCCTCCCACAGCAGCCCAAAACACCAAACCTGCAGAAGGGAGAAGCTGAGGCGGCGCGCCCGCCGAGAGACTGGCCTTGGCCATAGGCAAAGCCGGTCACGATTTTATCACGGCAAAATTTATGGTGATTTTGCGGATTATTTCAGTGAGCGAGTTTTGCACTGGCAAGACGATTCAGACTTACACCGGACTCTGCAGCCTCTGTTGCCAAATGACGATGCACTTCAGGCGGGACACGAACCATAAATTTCCCACTGAAATGCCGGCTCGCAATTGGCCTGGGAATGTCTTCACCGTTCTCAAGCATGTCTTCAACACAGTCTTTAACCACTGAACGAATACCTTGCAAGGCTTCACCAGGATGCGGTGCAAGCCAGCTAAGCTTTGAAAATTCAGCACACAGGCCAATAAACTCAGCATCTTCCTCTGACCAGGTAACCCGATAAGTATATTTGTCTGTTTCAGAGATCATCTTTGCCCTCAAGTAACCGAATAGCATTTAGCACTTGTCTGACCTGGTAAGGCTTGGCCTTGCCCTTGTTGGCCTGAATATTTACGCGAGGATCACCCGGCCAAGGGGTTTTGAAGACATGGTGACTACTGCCACTTCGACGCGGTTCCCCAAAAAAATACTCACATACTTTCCGCAGATCAGAGAAGCGAACCCCTTTGGGATTCTCGCTCATGTTCCTGAGAATTTTTCTCAGGTCATTCACGATAAATAGTATCACTATTGATACTGTTGTCAATATTAAAAAAGGTTATTGCAGACACGACTCTCATCCACCCAATATGCATCGGGTAGCCCCGTGTAACGATGGGGAATTTACTTTAATCCCGTAGGTGATTTCATCCTTGCAGGAGCCGCGCTCCTCGCGGCGAACACCTTTACAGGGACATCAACATTATCTGCATCCTGCAAATACTGCTGGTTTTCAAACCCGAAAAATTTCTTCCACAGGTACCCAATCTTGCTAATTAGTCGCCTGACCCGGGTTTTATACGCTCGATAGCTGAGGCCTCGGTGTAGATGGAGTATAGTCGCCATCAATTGGCATTATCCTGATCGGTACAGCAGCCTGGCTGGCCTATGAAACCAAGGGCTTGTTGATCGGGGAAGGCGCCAACAAGTGGGTGATTCGCAGTATCCGCGAGTTACTGCAAAAGCAACCCAACAGCGAGCATGTCAACGAAGTATTGACCATGCACATGGGGCCTGACTTCATCCTTGCGAACATCAGCGTAGACTTTGCTGATGATATTGATGTCTGCCGAGTTTTCTTTAAGGCGTGGTTGTATAAGAATATACTTTGAACCAGGTTGATATTGGTTTTGACGCGGCGATAACAGAAACGGCCGCAGACCCATACAGAATCAAACAGGGAAACCAGCAAATGGATACTAACAACAAGGGACTTCTCCTGGCCTACGTCCTCGATGGCGCCGGCGGCGCAAAACAAGTGGGATGGGATGAAATTAACTCATGGCAGCCCGGCAACGGTGTGCTTTGGGTTCATCTTGACTACAGCAATGCTGAAGCCAGCAAATGGATGTTTGAAGAAAGTGGCTTGGACCAGGTCATCTCCGAGGCTTTGACCGAGGAAGACTCCAGGCCGCGCTGTACACCATTTCACGCGGGCTTGTTGCTGGGCCTGCGTGGTGTGAATCTGAGCCCGGGGGCAGATCCGGAAGACATGGTAGGCATCAGGATCTGGTTTGAGAATGATCGAATCATCAGCACCAGAAAACGCAGGATTCTTTCCATCAATGATATGCAGGCCGCATTGGAACAAGGTAATGGCCCAACAGACATGGGAGATTTCCTGGTGCAGATCACCGGCACCATCATGGGACGAATGCGCCATGTTATTGACGAGCTCGAAGACGGTGTGGCTGAAATGGAAGAGCAGATCTTAACCACAGAAAGCCACCAACTGCGCTCCCAGCTTGCCGGTTTGCGCCGCCAGGCAATCAGCTTCAGGCGCTACCTGGCACCGCAAAGGGAGGCCTTGTCCCGTCTTTTAACCGAAAAAATCGCCTGGGTTGATGATAGCTCGAGGATCAGGCTGCGCGAAGTTTCCGACCAACTCGCCCGCTACCTGGAGGACCTCGATGAAGCACGCGACCGGGCAGCGGTCACCCAGGAGGAACTGGTCAACCGCTTATCCGAACAACTGAACAACAAGATGTACCTGCTCTCTATTGTTGCCGCCATTTTTTTACCACTTGGGTTTCTAACCGGCCTGCTCGGCATCAATGTAGGGGGTATCCCGGGCGCTGACAGCAAAATGGGTTTTGCGGTTTTTGTGACCATGCTGCTGGTTGTTGTGATTTTTCAGGTCTGGTTCTTCAAGAAGAAGAAATGGCTGTAATACCGCAGTTCCGGTGAAAAATCACTGACCAGGGATGTTTCTGAAGCAAAGGTCAATCATTCGTTGAGGAGGCCATCATTAAATACCCGAATACCTCATTGACCCTACATACAGCGCCGCAAACGGCTGAGGTTGCTTCGTTATCACCGCAGCAGGGCCATCGCTATAAAATGGACTTTCTGCGTTTGCTAATGGCTTGTGTGATTTGCAGCCTGTGGGTGGCTGATATTGCCGCACAGGAACTCACGCCCCGACTGTTCTGGCCGGCACCCAAAGGCACCAGCGTCCTGGTTGCAGGTTATGCGTATTCCACCGGGGATATATTGTTTGATTATTCGATCCCCATCGAAGATGCAGATTCGCGCATCAACACCGGCATCCTGGCCTATGCACACACCCTTGGCCTGTGGGGTCGCACGACAAATTTCCTGGTCGAACTACCCTACTCAGAGGGAACCACCAAGGGTTTGTTATTGGGAGAGCCCGCCAGAAGAGATTTTAGTGACTTTGGCGATGCCAGCGTGGGGCTGAATGTGAATCTTCGCGGGGCGCCATCCATGAATAGGGAAGAATTCATAGCATTCCGAACGAACCCGCAGCCAATCATCGGTGTCGGCCTGAAAATACAGATACCTACGGGGCAGTACGATCCCAACAGGTTGATCAATGTCGGTGCCAATCGTTGGGCTGCCAGGCTTAAGCTTGGAACCGTGATGAAACTCAAGCAGACATGGCTCCTGGAGCTCTCGGCGAGCACCTGGGTCTTCGGTGATGATAATGATTTCATCTCGGGTAAAAAGGAGCAGAAACCGGTCTTTGCCGCAGAAACCAACATTATCAAGCGTATTCGCCCCGGGCTCTGGGCTTCGCTGGACATCACCTATTACACAGGCGGACGTCAGACCATAGACGGCAAGCCCCTCAGGAACGAGCAAAGCAATGTAAAAATTGGGGGGACGCTGGTCGTGCCGTTCCTCCGCCGTCATGCCATCAAGATCGGCTACGCAGACGGCATCATCACCAGGTACGGTAATGACTTCAGCCAATTTATCTTGAGCTACAGCATGGTGCTGAATTAAACGCCGGTAAACCCATCAGATTCATGTAGCCATGCGAGTCACGGCCATTGGATTATTATCGACAATTGTTAATTACCTATCCAACCCGATTTTATTTTGTATAACACGTTTGCTTTTTGCATGACATTCCATTCAAAATGGAGGTACAAACACATATTCCAAACCCAACTGAAACAAACGGGGAGAACACATGAATAAGAGCCCATGGACACTTGCAGTAGTTGTTGCAACTGCAGTTTCGTTTATGAACAGTCCTTCAGTGCTGGCGCAAACCGGTGATGAAGATGCAAACAGCGTTCTCGAGGAAGTTCTCGTCACCGCGACCAAGCGTGAGGAAAGCATTTACGAAGTCCCCATCGCCATCACAGCCTTTTCGCAGGCCGGGATCGAGCGCCAGGGGATTACGGACCTGACCGATATCGGTAAGTTCGTACCCAACCTGAATGTCACCGGTTTTTCTGCCGGTCACACTTCTTCGGTCAACCCGTTTATTCGTGGTATTGGTTTGCAGGATCACCTAATCACCACCGACCCGGGTGTCGGTGTCTACGTCGATGGTGTCTATCTCGGCCGCCAGGTCGGGCAGAACTGGTCGCTGGCCAATATCGAGCGAGTGGAGGTATTGCGAGGTCCGCAGGGCACACTGTATGGCCGTAACTCCATCGGCGGCGCGATCAATATCATCACCCGCCAGCCGGGCGACGAATCCGGTGGCCGCATGAAAGTGTACGCGGGCACCCGTGGCCGTCTTTACGGCGATGTTTATTACAATGCGAAACTGACCGAGCAATTTGCGGTGTCAGCCACCGGCTCCTGGACACATCGCGATGGCGTGGGTGATTTCGTGAACCTGGATACGTCGAGAGATGTGGGCGAAATGACCGACTGGTCGGGCCGGGTTGCCGCCAAGTGGACGCCCACCGAAGACTTCTCCATTTTGGCCGCCTATGACAAGGCCAGCGGAAAAGGTGGCCTGAGACCTTACACCACCTTGATCGATGAAGTGCCATCGGGCCTGTTGTACCAGCTGGGTGCGAGAAACAGCGATGTTTCCAGGGACCCTTACGACAACAACGGCGGTTATTACATTGATGCCAACGGCAACGTCGTGCCATCCAATATCGTATCCAATGATGCGGATGGCTGGTCGATCACCGCCGATTGGGGTATGAATGAA
>CALJWY010000136.1 GCA_937974465.1 uncultured Lysobacterales bacterium
ATAAAGCCATGACGGCTTCCGCAGTCATAACGTACCCCGGCAAAAGAATGCGCCAATAAGGGCTGCGTCGCCAATTGCGCGGCGATGGCGTCAGTAAGTTGTATTTCCCCGCCTACACCGGCACGAACAGCTTCGAGCAGGGTGAATATTTCCCCGGGCAGAATATAGCGACCGACCACGCCCAGGTTGGAAGGTGCAACGTCGGGCGCAGGCTTTTCTACGATTTCTCTTATCCGTTTGCGTCCAGTGTCATCGTTGGCAACAGAAACGATGCCATAACGATCCGTCATCGAGGCCGGAATTTCCTCGACACCGATGACGCCCGCCCCCGTCGCATTGTATTCATCCACCATTTCTCCAAGACAACCACGCTCCTTGGAGCGTATCAGGTCATCCGCAAGCAATACGGCAAACGCCTCGTCACCGACCAGTTTTCGTGCGCACCAGACAGCGTGACCCAGTCCCAGCGCCTCTTCCTGGATAACGTAGCGGGTAGCCACATGGGGAGGAATGATATCGCTGATCCTCTCGAGTAACTCGTGCTTACCCTGGGTGAGCAAGACAGACTGCAATTCGTCATCAAGGTCAAAATGGTCCAGGATGGCCCGTTTTTTGTGGTTGGTTACAAAGATCAAGGTGTCTATGCCCGCCTCTACGGCCTCTTCCACCGCATACTGAATCAGCGGTTTATCGACGATCGGCAGCATTTCCTTGGGAATGGATTTGGTCGCTGGCAGGAATCGGGTTCCCAGACCGGCAACTGGAAAAACCGCTTTCCTGATGGGGGGGTAATCAGACATAGACCTCGGGCAACCTTATCAAATCGTTGAGCGGATTAAGAATTCAAGCTATTTGTTCCTGTATATCGGAATTACCTTTGCAGGCTCTGTATTGAAACCTGACTTGGCAAGCTCCGGCACCAATCGCACCAATGCCTGCTTAATGCTATCGGTGTCATACCGCATGACAGATTGCTCGGCTTTCCTGAGCTCGGAACGCAAGTCATCCCAGTTCGCAGCCCGCGGATGAGCGAGCAGGATCTTCTCATGCGTGGTCTGCTCGTAAGGCTCAAGCTCGTGAAACAATTGCTCGAACAATTTCTCGCCAGGACGTAACCCGGTATAGATGATTTCAATATCTCGACCAGGCTCCTTGCCAGCAAGCCGAATCAGATGCTCTGCAAGGTAAGTGATATTTACCGGCTCACCCATATCCAGTACATAAATTTCACCGCCACCGCCCAGAACTGCAGCCTGCATGATCAACTGGCTGGCCTCGGAGATGGTCATGAAGTACCGGGATATTTCGGGGTGGGTAACCGTCACCGGCCCGCCCTTGGCAATCTGTTCCTGGAACAATGGCACAACGCTGCCATTTGAATTCAGTACATTGCCAAACCGGACAGTAATGAAGCAGGTGTGGGACCGCGCATTCATATTCTGGCAATACATCTCCGCGACCCGCTTGGTCGCACCCATGATATTTGCCGGGTTAACCGCCTTGTCGGTGGAAATAAGTACAAAGGTTCCTACACCATGGCGTTCAGCGGCTTCCGCCACGCGCATGGTGCCAAATACATTATTTCGAAAGGCTTCACGGACCTGCGTTTGCAGGATGGGCAGGTGCTTATAAGCGGCCGCATGGAATATGACATCCGGCTTATATTCTCCGATAACCTTCTCAACCGTTGCCGGGTCACAAATATCACCCAACACGGAATAAAACAATAGATCGTGGTAGTCGCTGCGTAATTCGTGATCGATCCGGTACAGGGAATACTCACTATGATCCACAACGATTAATTCGACTGGATTCAGGCGGGCTATCTGGCGGCACAATTCTGAGCCAATAGAACCCCCACCTCCGGTGATCATTACGCGCTTGCCAACCAGGCCTTGTCGAATGGATTCCCACTCAAGGGAAACCGGGTCACGACCCAGCAGGTCATCAATGACAACGCGTTTTAACTCACCAATATTGGTCGCTTGCGAGCCAAGGTCCTGCAAGGTCGGCAAAGTCCGAAAATCAATTTCGCTGAGCTCACAAATACCGACGATGCGTTGCATTTGCTGATTACTTGCCGAGGGCATCGCAATGATGGCCAGGTCGGCCTGATAATCGGCTCCAATTTTCGGCAACCGGTCAATTGGACCCAGAACAGATACACCATGAACCTGTGCCCCACGCAGCCGCTTGTCATCATCAAGGAAACCAACCACGTGAAAGCCTCCACGGCGGCGTAACTCTCTTTCAAGCATGGCGCCCGAACGGCCTGCTCCAAGAATCAGGACCCGTTTGAAGTCCTTGCCGGAGGCAGGAATCGACATACGCGAATCTTTCCAGAACCGGTAACACATTCGGGGCAGGGCCAGCAAAATAAACAGCAATGCCGGATATATGACCGCCGCCGGAATCCACTGGCTGACGAACTCACCCTGGACAATGGCAAGTATGACCATAATGGCCGCGGTGCCAAATGCGCTTGCACGGGCAATATTCCACATATCCTGGAAACTGGCGAATCGCCACAGCCCCTTGTACAGACCCGTTGCCCATAAAACGCTGCCCTGCAGCAGGAGAACCAGCATTAGTCCGGTCATGGGGGACAAATTTACGCTAAATGGTGTGGCAGAAATGCTTTGTATCAGCCAGACGGCCGCAAACCAGGCAACGACGACCATCAAGAGATCATGGATTATTACAGCAGCCCGTGGGTGGCTAATTAGATTGATAATCCTTTTCACTTTATTCTCACCTCAGCAAGCCCGCCAAGCTTTTTGTTTGCAATCTGCCAACCCGATACCAGCAGTAAAGACGTAATCACAACTATTTGCACTGCAAACTGCGGATATCCTTTTGCCAACACCACGGCAGGTAACACCAAGCCCGCATTGATAACCTGGTAAACCGCCAACACCCGCTGATGAGACCATCCATGGGCAATCAGACGCTGGTAAACGTGCTGAGCGTGCGCAGTATACCACCGCTCCCGACTGATTACCCTCGCCAATAATGTCAATGTCGCATCAATTACAAACACGGAACTAATCAGAAATGCGAGCGAAATACTCACACTGCCTGTGGCAATTCCATAAATTGAAAACGAAGCGATCAGGAAACCCAGCGGAACACTCGCCACATCACCCATGAATACGCGGGCACGGGGAAAGTTGAGCGGCAAAAAACCCAAACACGCTGCTGCCATCACGAGTGCAAGCAGTGACATCTCCACCTGCCCTTCGAGATAGAACAAAAACGCGAAGACAACACCAGCAAATACTCCCTGAAAACCCGCCATGCCATTACTTCCATCCATGAAATTGTATAAGTTCATCAGCCAGACAATTGTAAAAATTGCGGTTAAGAACAAACTCAATTCGGTTAGAGAAAACTGCAACGGGGCATAGGTTAGCAAGCAAAGGCTGACTGCAAGCTGAATCAAAAGACGAATAAGGGAGGAAACACTGTGCTTATCATCCAGCCAGCCGACAAACACCAGCAATAGCAGGCCCGGCATCACACCCTGTAACCAGCCAGGCGGTAAACCCAAAAATAGCCAGAGCAGTAAGTAGGCCGCCAAAATGCTGAAAACCAGTCCCAGCCCGCCACCGGTTGGCGTTGCTACGAGATGGCTTTGTCGAGGTCCCGGCACGGCGATCATGCCTGATTTTAAAGCCCACCCCATCACTACTTTGCAGGAAAAATAACTTAGGAAAGCTGTCAACAGAGCGATACCAAACCCGGTGTAAAGCATCTGCCAACCGGACATGGTCAGGTCCACGGCTTATTCCCCCAGCACACCGCGGATTATCCGCGTGGTACTCCAGCTTTTGCAACTGGGGCACTGCCAGTGATGGCTATGGCCGGCGTAGCCGCAATTCGTGCAACGGTAGGAAGGTTGCCTGACCAGCAATTTTTGTGCAACGGCACGCAGGATTTCGTCACCGGATTCTGTTTCCGAGCCGCTTTCAAGCTTGAGCTCAATCAAGTAATCCAGACCCTTGACTGATGGACGGCGGGTCAAGGCCTCTGCCAGGTAATCTGTCGCAGCTTGCAGACCTTGCTGCTCGCGGATAATTCCTGTTTGGGACAACAAAAGACTGACACCATCGTAATGTTCAATCCATTGCGCCATTTTTGTTGCCGCCCGTTTGAATTCCCCGGCATCCTTGGCGCAATCGATGTAATCCTCAAGAATCTCGTGAATGTACTCGACGTCCATCTCCACCAGCTCTTCATAGACATCCATCGACTCGGAATACATTTCCTGTTGGTTGGCGATGCGCGCCAGGATCAATCTTGCACGGATGCTTTCGGGAAAGTGTCGCCGCGCCTGGCGCAAATGCTTTCTGGCAGCGGCCGGCTTATCCGCCTTCAGGGCTATCTCCGCCAACTCACAACAAAAATGCGCCATGACCAGGCCCATGTTTTCATCCGACACCAGTTCCAGCTTCTGGGCCTGCTGAAGCGCCTTCTCCCAGTCTTTCTCCTGCTGATAAATATCCAGCAAGTGCCTCAGCGCAGACGGAGCATGCGCTTCACGCTCTGTCAGTTCAGTAAAGAGTTTTTCTGCCCGATCGAACAGTCCCGCGCGCATGTAATCCTCGCCCAGTTCCAGCAAGGCACGGGTTTTCTGGCCTTCTTGCAGACCAGGCTTTGAAATGATGTTTTGATGCACCCTTATCGCGCGCTCCACTTCGCCACGACGGCGAAACAGGCTGCCCAGGGCCAGGTGGGTCTCTACGGTATCGGCAGTGACTTCTGCCATTTCGATAAATACTGCTATGGCCTTGTCGGGTTGCTCATCAAGAAGGTAATTCAGTCCCTGGAAGTAACGGTTACTGAAATTGCGGTTTCTCTTGCGTTCTCCCCGCCTGAGTTTGCCGTTGGCCAGGCTCCATCCGGCCCAGGCTGCTGCCGGAAGCAACGCAAGCAGCAGAATTTCAATCATCTGGCAGGATCAGGTCGGCCGCATCTTGTTGGCTGAGTGCGTTTCGGGCTTTGTGGAGTTTGAGTCTTAATGGTAAAACCCTGGCGAAGTAGATTATACCAATACCTGTTAGCAGCCCTGCTGAAAAGCCCAACAAGATCACCATTCCCAGCGGTAATTCTAACTGAACCCAAAGCAGGTCTAGTCGCACCGGTCCAGAGTTCAGTGTTCCCACCAGAAGTCCGACCACAACAGCCAGGATGGCTACCAAGATAAAGCCTAATTTTTTCACAGTCCCGGTCCAGTTGGTCCAGTTAATGTCAGGAGATATTGTTTACCCGCTCACGCAGTGACTTGCCTGGTTTGAAATGTGGTACATGCTTACCGGGCAATGCAACAGCCTCACCGGTCTTTGGGTTGCGGCCCATTCTCGGCGCACGATAATGCAGCGAAAAACTCCCGAAACCCCTGATTTCTATGCGTTCACCCGTAGACAGTGACCCGCTCATCTGCTCTAAAATGGATTTTACACCCAGCTCTACATCCAGATGCGCAAGGTGCTGTTGTACGTCTGCTAAACGGTCAATCAATTCTGATTTGGTCATTGGAATTTCACGTTCCTGTTTTGTAGTTATTTACGTTGATGAAAAACGGACGGTTCTGCCTGAACCGTCCGTGATCCTAATTAACTATCCTGATCGAGTTGCTCTTTGAGCAGTTCACCCAGTGAGGTCGTTCCACTGGAAGCATTCTGTGAATGATACTCTTCAAGCGCATCTGCGAGTTCATCATCCTCAAGGGCACGAACAGACAGCGCCAGGCTGCGGTTCTTGCGATCCAGGCTGATAAACTTGGCTTCAATCTCGTCACCGACAGAAAGTTCTTTAGACGCATCTTCAACACGTTCTTTCTTGATGTCTGAGGCACGCAGGTAACCTTCAACACCATCAGCAAGCTCGATTACTGCACCGCGTGCATCGACTTCCTTAACCGTGCCTTTCACCTGGCTGCCACGCGGATGTTCTGCCATAAAGGTGGCAAATGGATCCTGATCCAACTGTTTCAGGCCAAGAGAAATCCGCTCACGCTCGGGGTCAACTGCCAGCACAACGGCTTCAACGTCTTCACCCTTGCTGAAGTTGCGCACAGATTCATCACCCGGTGTCAGCCACGAGATGTCCGACAGGTGAACCAGTCCATCGATACCGCCGTCCAGGCCAATAAAGATACCGAAATCAGTGATGGACTTGATGGCGCCGGTGACACGGTCACCCTTGTTGTGTGTCGCTGCAAAGGTCTCCCATGGGTTGGAAGCGCACTGCTTCATACCCAATGAGATACGACGGCGTTCCTCGTCAATCTCAAGTACCATGACTTCGGTCTCGTCGCCGGTCTGAACAACCTTGGCAGGATTGACATTCTTGTTGGTCCAATCCATCTCGGAGACGTGAACCAGGCCTTCAACACCGTCCTCGATCTCAACAAAACAACCATAATCGGTAATATTTGAGACGTGACCAAACAAGCGTGCACCCACCGGGTAACGACGCGCCAGATCACTCCATGGATCATCACCCAACTGCTTCAGGCCGAGTGAAACCCGGTTGCGATCACGATCGAATCGAAGTACACGGACTTCCAGTTCATCACCGACATTGACGACTTCACTGGGGTGACGTACACGTTTCCATGCCATATCGGTAATATGCAACAGGCCATCGATACCGCCAAGATCAATAAAGGCGCCGTAATCGGTGAGGTTCTTGACCACACCCTTGACGATAGCACCTTCTTCCAGGTTTTCGAGAAGCTGTTCGCGCTCTGCGCTGAACTCAAGTTCAACCACGGCACGACGTGAAACAACCACGTTGTTACGTTTGCGATCCAGTTTGATGATTTTGAAATCAAGGTCCTTGCCTTCGAGATAGGCAGGGTCGCGGACCGGGCGTACATCCACGAGGGAACCAGGCAGGAATGCACGAATGTCATTGATGTCGACAGTAAAGCCGCCCTTGACTTTTCCGCTGATTTTACCCTGTACGGTGTCTTCACTCTGGAAGGCATTCTCAAGCTTGTCCCATACCATGGCACGCTTGGCTTTTTCCCGTGACAGGCGGGTTTCACCATATCCGTCTTCAACGGACTCCAGTGAAACTTCTACGCTATCCCCAACTTCCACTTCCAATTCCCCGCTCAGGGAACGGAACTGGTACTTGGGTACGATACCCTCTGATTTTAATCCGGCGTTGACGACAACAGCGTCATCTCTAATTTCAACTACCGTACCGGTCACGATAGTGCCTGGCTTTAAGCTTTGTGCAGCGAGGCTTTCTTCAAATAATTCAGCGAAACTTTCAGTCATTGGTTTAATCTCAACAGATATTCTCAAAAATTCTGGAATATCCACCTGGTTGTTTGGCACATAAGTATGCCGGTTAATAACATTTTCCACCCAACAGGGATGGTTCCATTTTCCTTTTCAATATCAGCTTCTTAGGACGCGAATTTAAAGCAAAGACAGGACTTTTTCGAACACTTCTTCAATGTTTAAATCGGTCGAATCGATGATCACTGCATCTTCAGCGGGTCTCAGCGGTGCGACGTTACGCGACTGGTCACGCAAATCCCGGGCTTTGATCTCCTTGAAAAGGCGCGTGAGATTAACACTTTCCCCTTTGTCTTTCAACTGCTTATAGCGTCGTTCAGCACGAATTTGCGCACTTGCGGTCAGAAAAATCTTCAGTTTGGCGTCCGGAAAAATCACGGTACCCATATCACGACCATCGGCGACCAGGCCCGGCGCCTGCCGAAATCTTCTTTGCCGCTCCGCCAAGGCTGCCCTGACGGCGGGAATTGCAGCAATGCGCGATGCAACCACACCTGTTTTTTCTAATCGCAATTGGGGCGTTACATCCACACCTTCCAACACCGCTTTTACAGTGCCATCATGGGTTTCAAAATGAATATCGAGATTGGCGGCAATCTCGCCCAGGGCAGCAGCATCATCCAGGGACACCTTGTGTTTCATCACCGCCAGTGCCGTCAGACGGTAAAGTGCACCGCTGTCAAGAAAGTGCCATCCAAGATGCTCTGCCAGACGTGTCGTGATCGTCCCCTTGCCCGAGCCCCCAGGACCGTCTACTGCAATAACGGGAATATGGTCCGGGGTCGACTGGCTCACACTACATTCCCGCCTGCAGGTCTGCACCCAGCTGGTTCATGTCATCGATAAACCCCGGATAAGATGTGGCAATAAATTCTGCCTGGT
>CALJWY010000137.1 GCA_937974465.1 uncultured Lysobacterales bacterium
GGTGCGCGTAATGTCGCAGGCATAACCGTGGACGGTGGCGCCAGCATCAATCAGGAATGAACGTATTTCTGCAGGTACCGTTTGTTCGTGGGCCTGGTAGTGCAAGACAGCGCCATGGTCGTTGAGAGCAACGATATTGCCATAGGGCAGCTCTGCATCAACCATCTGGATCGACATGCAGTATTGTTGATGAATATCATACTCGCTCAGGCCCTGTCTGAAGGCATTCGCAGCCGTGGTATGTGCGGTCGCACCCAGGCGGGCAGCCGCCGCAACACAGGCAATTTCATAAGGCGTTTTGCGGGTACGCTCCAGGTGTATCCGGTTGATCAATCGTTGCGGATTTAACTGTGCGGCACCCACCGATTCCGCCAACGCGGGAGAATCACCGATATAAGCGGTTTGCGGATTGATTCCAGCCTGCTTCCATGCATCCATGCTACGTACCGGTACAATTTCAAACTCATCCGCCCACCAGGACTCCGGATCTGCAGGCGGCAAATACCAGTAATCATCCGGCTGGTAAAAGTACAACTTTGGACGCTGACCAGGCCGGATCAACAAGGCGCTGTCATGCTGGCTTGTCAGTGGCGCCCACCACAACAGGTGCGGGTTACACCGGAAAGGGTATTCATAATCGTCAAGAAAGCTTGCCAGCTTGCTGCCGGCATGGATCAGTGCGGCATCATAACCTTCGGCCTGCAATGCATTTTCCCAGTGTCGCTGCAGTGTCTCGACGTGGGCCTTGTATCCTTCTTTTACGGTTTTGCGTGAACCCATTGTGATTGCCTCTTTGTCCAATAATCTTGTTAAAATGGTGGATTGTCACTCGTTGAAACGTAAGCCAGAAAATCTCATGACGCAAACAGAACCACTTCTTCTCTTTAACACGCTCAAACGCGAAAAACAGGTATTTATACCACAGGACCCGGACCGCGTAACCCTGTATGCGTGTGGTCCCACCGTATATAACTACGCTCACATTGGCAACGCCCGTCCGGCCGTCATTTTTGACTTGTTGTTTCGACTTCTATCGAGTCGTTATCCCAGGGTTATCTATGCACGCAACATCACCGATGTTGACGACAAGATCAATGCTGCAGCCGCGGAGCAGAATGTACCCATAGAGGTTATCTCCAAACGTTATAGTGATGCTTATCATACGGATATGGCCGCGCTGGGCGTTGGCTTGCCGACAATAGAGCCCCGTGCAACCCAGCATATCGGGCAGATGATCGATATGATTAAACGGCTGGTTAACAGCGGCCATGCCTACGAGGCTGACGGCCACGTGTTCTTTTCCGTGGAATCATTTAGTGATTATGGCTCTCTTTCGGGTCGTGATTTTAGCGATATGTTGGCGGGAGCCAGGGTCGAAGTCTCTGAGTCCAAACGACATCCAGGTGATTTTGTTTTATGGAAACCGTCAGAAGATCCACTGCCCGGCTGGGATAGTCCCTGGGGCTGGGGGCGTCCGGGCTGGCACCTGGAATGCTCTGTCATGTCCGAACAGCACCTCGGCGAAACCATTGACATACACGGCGGCGGCCAGGATCTCGTCTTTCCGCACCATGAAAACGAAATCGCGCAAAGTGTCTGTGCACATGGCGGCAAAACCTTTGCCCGCTACTGGATGCACAATGGCTTCGTGACTGTTAACAAACGCAAAATGTCCAAGTCACTTGGTAATACGCTCGTGGTGCATGAACTATTAAAACAAACACGTGGTGAAGTCCTGCGTTATCTGTTGTTGAGCGCGCATTATCGCCAACCACTCGATTGGTCAGAGGAAACCTTGGCCCGTGTGCAACGCACTGTAGACCGTGTATATGGCGTTTTGCGGGATGCAAATGAAAAGTATGGTGAACTAAAGGCTGCAGATTCACCTTCTGAGGAGTTCATGTCGGCATTGCTTGACGATCTCAACACCCCGGATGCACTTGCCGCAATTAACAGTGAAGCAAAGCAGCTGGCCAATGCCGATAATGCGGAAACAGCCAGGGCGATCGGTGGCAAATTACTGGCAGCAAATGCTCTGATCGGCCTGTTTCAGGAGGACCCGCGGGAATGGCTTGCGGGCGACACTGAAGGATTGGATGACGCGCTTATAGAGCAACTGATCGAAGAGAGAAACACGGCCCGTTCTGACAAGAACTTCGCCCGCGCAGATGAAATCAGGGACCAACTGCAAAGCATGGGTATCGGTCTTGAGGACGTTGCCGGCGGAACACGCTGGCACCGGAGCAATGACTAGGCAATCTGCCCAGGCAAAAGAAACAGCCTCTGATTTTAAGGAATAACAGGTATGCATGACCCACAAAAAGCACAACAGGATGTCATCAGTGATTTCAGCCTGTTCGACAACTGGCTTGATCGATACCAGTATCTGATCGACCTGGGTAAGGCTCTTGAACCGCTGGCTGAATCAGAAAAGACCGACGATATTCTGTTGCACGGCTGTCAATCCAGGGTCTGGCTGATCATCGAAGGCGATGCCAATGAGATGAAAATTCGCGCCAATAGCGATGCGGCCATAGTATCCGGCCTGATCGCCCTTTTAATCCGGGTATATTCGGGCGCCTCCGCTGAACAGATTTTGGAAGCGAAACCTGAATTCATAACAGCACTGGGTTTGCAGCAGCACCTTTCAGCCACGCGCGCCAACGGATTGCACGCCATGCTGGAGGCCATATTCTCCAAAGCCAAGTCATATTCAAAAGAAACGTAAAAGCGTACATGTGGAGTGCCTCGATTTTCCGGAGGCTGACGTAGGCAAGATACGACAGGGTACAAAGATCATCCCCACGAAAGAACGTCATCCCCGCGAAAGCGGGGACCTCCCTGCCCTCGCGCTGAGCTAAAAAAGGAATATCCAAACATCACGGAATCGCACGGAGGTCCCGGATAATGCTACGCATTTCCGGGATGACGGTGCCAAAATAATTAATTTCTCGTCGAAGGCTGGAAACCCGACATAACCCCATAGCAGCGCTATGGGTTGAAGGAAGCTCAAGTCCAGACGTATCTGGACAAGTCAGAGCCGGGACACCGGGGCAATATGCGCATTCAAACTACCGTGAATCACCCATCTGTTTTTGACGAATTTCCCAACGCTCCTGAGCGTCAAGGCACAGGGTTGCAATCGGACGCGCTTCAAGACGTTGCAGACCGATTTCTTCGCCGGTCTCTTCACAGTAACCATAGTCACCTTCGTCGAGACGAACCAGGGTCTTGTTTATCTTGTTGATCAATTTACGGTAGCGATCACGCGTACGTAACTCGAGACTATTCTCGGTTTCCCGGGTTGCACGTTCTGCTTCATCACCCACGTCCCGGACCTCGGTTTGCAGATTACTGATGGTTTCACGAGATTCTTCAACCAGCTCATCTCTCCAAACAGTCAGCTTCTGTCTGAAGTATTCCAATTGCCTGGGGCTCATGTATTCTTCATCTTCTGAAGGTTTGTACCCTTTGGGTAATTTTGGGGTGGTTTTAGTCATATATAATCAAAAGCTCCTTGGCTAACTGACCAAATATAGTGTAATCTGTTGATAATTAACGACTTATATGGTTTTTAACCGAAAGTCAGACAGATCAAGGTGGAGTGTTATATCTCAACTCGGGCGCGACGGCAAGCATTTTTTATTTTCGAGCCCCTACACCACGGAACAGATAGGTAATGAAAAAAATTTTACTCGGCATCATTCGTGCCTATCAATTGCTTTTAAGTCCGTTTTTTGGACAGCACTGCCGCTTCACGCCGAGCTGTTCCCAATACACTTCCGAGGCCATTGAAAAGTATGGCGCAGCAAGGGGAAGCTGGATGGGAATAAAGAGAATCCTGCGCTGCCAACCGTTTTGCAAGGGTGGTCACGATCCCGTGCCGTAAAGGCAAACTTCGGCAGTGGACTCAACCCCGGTTTTTAAAGCCCCGCTTTTGCGATGGTTACACTTTTTTAGCGCGGCCTGCGATACAGACGGGTTAATCCGGCTGCAAGCGCACCTGCCAGGACTATCATGATTAAATGCTCGCCGCTCAACAGGTGTAATAATCCAACACCTGAATTGGCCACGTGTGCATGTGCCTGCGATGATGCCAACAGCAAAAGCGAGCCGGCCGCCGTGAGTTTCATTTTATCATTCATTTAATTGACTCCTGAGTAACTACTCCGGGTTATCGAACCTTGACCTTGATGATCTCTTCGCCGTCACTATCGCTCAGGTGGACCGCACAGGCTAT